>JACMRS010000127.1 GCA_014376345.1 Bacteroidia bacterium
AAGTTTTTTTTATTGATAAATGGTATTGTTTTTCACCAGTATAAGGTACACGCCTGCTTTTAAGCTATTTAAATTTACAACATTTTTATCTGTATAAAGTATCTGTTTCAACATTAATGAGCCTTCTAAAGAATAAATCTGAATTGAAATGTCTCCCGATTCTACCGGCCAGTTGAAAGTTACTGACGATGAAGCCGGGTTGGGATAAAATGAAATTACTGTTATAATTTCCGGGTTTGATAAAGCTGTTATATGAGCAGATTTGTTGTAATGTAAAAGCCTTCCTTGTGAACCTCCGATGACGCCATTATCTTTATCAGAAAAGTATACATCATTAAGATTTCTAGTGTCATTGATAGTAGAAGGCAAAGTTACTACCGACCAGCTTGAACCGCTGCTTTGTGTAAATAAAATTGTACCTGAATCGCCCACAGCATAACCATCATTTGCTGAATAAAAATAAACTGAATTCAGAATGTAGTTTTTAATGTCTCTTTGGGTTGTCCAGTCTGTGCCTGAATTTACTGATTTAAGAATTGTCTGAAGGGTATCTTTCAACGAACCGCCTGCCAGATAAACAGTGTTTTTATCAGTTAAATTAATTGAGTTGAAATCTCTTGTTCCTGAATTGCCACTGATGTAAATTCTATTCCATGAAATACCGCCGTTGGTAGAGTGGTAAAGTAGTCCGGCATTGCCACAAGCCCAAAGTTCTTTGCTGTTAAATTTATAAATGTCATTGATCGTTGAAGTTGCAGAATCCAGTATTTTCTGCCAGCTACTGCCGCTGTTTGTAGTTTTAAGAATGATTGCTCTGTTTCCTGCATCAACACCACCTGCAATCCAGCCTGTATCGGTGCCCGAAAAAGTAACAGCATTAAAATGAATGCCATCATAACCAGCAATGTCTAAATTGTTCCAGTTTTTTCCTGAGTCGACTGTTTTTACAAAGTGGCCGTTTCTGCCAACTGCAAATCCTGTTTTGATATCTTTAAACCAGACATCGTTAAGCATGTTTCCTACAAAATCAGTTCTGAAATCATAATACCCACCTGAGTCTTTTGAGATGAATATTGAGGATATCGAATCATTCCTAAATCTTCCGCCAATTGCTACCAGTTCAGATGCAGATCTGATGTAAACACTGTTAACATCGCGAAATCTTGGTGCATCTGTGTTAAACCAATGTGCAGTTTGTGCCTGCGAATTTGCAGATATTAAAACTAATAAAATTAGTGATCCTAATATTTTGATTTTAAAGCCGGGAGTATTTTGCATCATCCCGCAAAAGTAAAGTTTAATATTTTATTATAGGAATTTGAGTTGTAAAATTATTAAACTCACAATCTAAAATTTCAAATCTAAAATATCAAATTATTTGCGTGGGAGATTCTTCACTTCCTCGGCTGAGCCGAGACAAGCTAATTAGTTTTGAAGGAATACCTTCAACTAAATTATGCTCAAAATGTCCAAATCAAAAATCACAAAACTGTTCTATTCTGCAAATTAGATTCTTCACTTCATTTAGTTTTGAAGGAATACCTTCAACTAAATTTTGCTCAAAATGACAGGCTCTATAATCACAAATTTCAAATTTCAAATCACAAATCTCAAATCTCAAAACTAAATCGAAATTAATTGCCCGTGAAAATGACTTTTCTGATAAAAACAGTGTCATCTTTTTGGAAATGAAGAAAATAAATACCTTTGGGTAATGTTAACTCAGTTATATTTTCACCCTGGAAAATTTTTCTGCCTGTTATATCAAAAACATCTAAAAAATAACCTCCATCCGAGTCTATATTTATTTTATCGGTTGCGGGGTTAGGAAAAATCTTAATATCAGGATTGCCGGGGTTTATTTTATTTAATTTACTAAGAAAGGAATCTTTGTATAAATAAATAATCTGAGGATCAGGCAGGATTGTGGTAGAAGTTGTCAGCACCTGAGAGCATAAAGTATCATAATTTTTTATGATATTCTTTTTAATAAAAGGAGTGAGATCCGGGTTGTATTTATAACAAAATATATCTGCACTGTTATCGTCCTTAGATTTTGAGCCTATTGATATGAGATTATCATCATAAGTTCTTAGAAGGTTTCTAGTCTCTGAAGACTCCATACCCGGATTTTCAAATACAGATTGGATAATGTTTATATTAGAGTCGATTATAAAGTTTTGTCCATAATATAAAAATTGTTTTTTAAGATCAGGGTAAAATATACTTGAAATAGCATATCTATTATCATTAAGTTTTATCAAATTATAACCTAATGAATAATTTAAAGTATCGTTAATAATCTTATATGGTTTGTTGTCATCTAAATTCTTTGTGATCATAACACATGCTTGAACATCTGAATTTTTTGAATTTGGATTTCTGTTACTACCTAGACTTAAAAAATTTACTTCATTGCTGTCAATATAAACCATGGCAAAGCAATTGTTATCAAAGGAACTGTCAGCTAATTTATAATACCTGAATTTTGTAATATTTAGATTGGAATCAAAA
>JACMRS010000128.1 GCA_014376345.1 Bacteroidia bacterium
GTTATATAACCGTCGTTAAAAATATAACTTCTTATTTAAATGAATAGGTAAAGTTGAAAATATTAACTGAACAGATCTTCTTCATTTTTCCTATGGTACACCTTGTCTTCCAAAAACTCTGTAGTAGCCAGTAATGCAGGATTGGGCATACGCTCATAAGCACGGGATATTTCAATTTGTTCTTTATTTTCATGAATTTCTTCAAGGCTGTCTGTATGACTTGCAAACTCTTCCAGTTTATTATGCAATTCTTCTTTGATAGTTATATTAATCTGATTAGCCCTTTTTGCAATGATCGTTATTGACTCATACAAATTACCTGTTTTGTCTTTGAGTTCAGATAATCTTTTAGGCTCAACACTGCTGCTGGTATTACTGCTTAGCTGACGACGTAATTTGCTCATTTTTTATTTCTTTTATTTGATTTTTACTTAAATTATCATACACTTCTCCATCCTTTAGTAATTTACTTTCGGGATACCTGTCTACAAAATCCTGGTATTCGGTTATTACTTTTTCAAAACGTTCTTCTTGTTTTTCTATTACGCTCAATTTTGCAAACCTGTAATAAGATTTCACTACCATCAGCTTATATTCTTCACCTGTTGCAGATTCGGGATACTTATTTAAAAGGTTTGCAAAAGATACTGCTGCTGCTCTAAATTTTTCCAGGTTGAAATATAACTGGGCTGCCCTAAATTCTTTCTGCTCCAGTTTATGCCTGCTTTTATCAATTATTTCGGTGGCATCCTTATTCCTGGTCGAACCCGGATGTGTATTGATAAAGCTCTGCATCATGTTCATAGCTTTTACGGTATTTACCTGCTCCAGCTCCAGTTTAGGACTCTGCTTATAAAAGCTGTAAGCCCTCATATAATCTACTTCTTCTGCTTTAGCACTATTGGGAAATACTTCCAGGTAACCTTTAAACAAATTTTCTGCATCACTATACAAGCCTTGGTTATAAAAACAATAAGCATATTTATAATAAAGATCCTCAAATTTTTGTGTTCCTTTATATACTGGAAATAGTCCCTCGTACAACTGCTGTGCTAACCGGTATTTCTTTTTGGCATAATACTCATCTGCTTTTGTAAGTTTATACTCAGTATCCTTACTTTTTTCCACCTTAGCAAACTTGCTGCACGATACCAAAGTAAAACAGATTAGAAAAAGACCCAGTAATATTTTCATTGATTTCATAAAGAATTGCGAAATTAACTGATTTCATTCAAAAATGAACGTAATTAATTTAACCACCAAAATTGAAAAGTTAATGATTATATAAAGAGACAAATATAAAAAAAACCCTCCCAAAAGGGAGGGTTTCATCATTGAGCAAAAAGTGGAATTAAAACTAATTTTAGTTAGACTTAATGTCTACAGTATTTTTATCTCCACCGCCTACTTCGCAGTTAGTAGAAATTCTGTCTGCACTGATGCCTTCAGTTTCTACCAAATACATTTTAATTGCATCCAGTCTTTTTTGGCATACAGCCTGAGAAGCTTTAGATGCTTCAGGGTAGCCATTGATAGTAATATTACAAGTTGGATTTGATTTCATTTTTGCTGCTACATTAGATAACATTGCTTTTGCATCGCTGCCTAAAGATGAAGCATTTCCTTTAAAGCTTACACTTGGGTAATCTGTAGGACAAGTTACAACAGCAACCGGAGGATTTTTACAACACTCAGGATCTGGACATTTGCCAACACCTTCTTCATTTACCGGCTGACACTCTGTAGGGGTAATTAATTGTTTGTCTTTACAATCTGGAACACCATCTCCATCAGTATCAAGGCTTACTCCATGTGTATTTACCGGGCAACCAGCAGGTGTATTTGGTTCACGATCTAACTGATCTACAACACCGTCGCCGTCTGCATCATCAAATACCGGCTTAGGCAATTTCATGTGCTTAGGATTGTTCAATTCGCTGTATGCATAATCTAAAGGATTTAGCCACCACAATGGTTCAACAGATTTTGCTCCAAGGTTAA
>JACMRS010000011.1 GCA_014376345.1 Bacteroidia bacterium
GCTTTCAATTGCATTGGGCGGCAAAACTCATTCCCAAACTCATATTGATAACTACAAAGCTTCTATGAAAGATTACAAACACTCAGATGAAACAAAAAAGAAAATCGCCCAAACTCTTACAGGAAGAAAGAAGTCACCGTTATCGGAAAGTACAAAGGATAAAATAAGATTAAGTAATCAACAGCTTCCATTAGTACAATGCCAAATTTGTAAATCATGGGTGAAAAGTATTACTCTTAATCGTTGGCATAATAACAGATGCAGCAGCTACCTTAAATCGTTGCCTGAATCTAATCTTGCACAGCTTAACAGTAAACTACTTATGTTCGAGTAAAAGGTATCTATGTAACTATCAGGTATAAGGATTGGCATTTGTCAATCCTTTTTCTTTACATTTAGAAGTAAATATGCAATATGGAAGACAGAATTATAAAACTTGAAACAGAAGTAGCTGAGTTAAAGAATATCATAATGGGTATAGTAAAAAATCAGCAGGATATTGTTATACATATGACAGATCTTGTGGGTAAATGCACTGAAAACTTTAATATTATAAATCAAAATGTTGACAATAGAAATAAAGGAAAAGCAAAAAATATAAGACAGATGTTGAAAGGTTTATAAAAATTAAATATCTTCTTCTTTTTTTTCTATTGGTTTTTCAACTTCAATTTTGATTTCTGTAGATATATTTACTTTCACGCTTTCTACTTTATCTTCTGCATATTTGATTGTAGCGTCTCGCATACGATTTGATAAACCAATTAAACTTTTCAAGTAGGTTAGTTTTGGATTGATTTGAAGAATGTTTTCACAGATGGAAACACATTCGTAAGTAGTAATTAGTATCGTAACTAGGAACACCACAAAATAACTTTCCCATCCGAATATTGATTTTAATACTGCTTCCATTACAAACGAAGCAAGCATCAGGATAAGGTACAAGGCTAATTTTTCAAGCAGACCTTTTTTAAGATGCCTTGATGTAAACTTTTTACCTTTCAACATTGAAGCATAAATTCCTGTTATTACATCAAACACTAACAGCGCACCAACTGCATATAGATAGACATGAATACCTGAAAAGAATAACCAACAGGAAACAGTTGCTTTTAATGCTAGATTATCTTTTAATGATAAAAATATTTCTGATAGCAGATATTTTATATAATTCAAACTCATTTAATTTATTTTTTCCACCCTTTAATTTCATAATGCGGAGTGTCCTTAAATTTCCATGTACCACCCCATTCTATTTTATCTGTTATCATATACTTAGAAAACAAAAGGAAATATTTTGAAGACCAATCTAATTTTCCATTTACATTGAAAGCAACATCTATTGCAAATGATGGAAGATAATTGTGTGGTGATTGCAAAGCTTTTGCCTGTGTTACCTTTTCATCTGCTTCATCAATTCTTCCATCCCCATCATTATCTTTTTTATCAAATGGTTGGTTATATAAAGCTGTTTGTTCTTGTGGTGAACGATATGAACAGGTAATAAAAACTTCAACGCCTTTATTATCTTTTTCAAATTTTTCTTTTGCTATTGGAAATTGCTGCTGTAGTATTATGTGGGCATCTGTAAGTTTACGGGAAGACATTTAAAGCGTTTATACTTTAAATATTTAGATAAAGAAAAAAGGAAAGTTTTGAAGCTTTCCTTTACATTTTATCCCTTTTTACCTTTTAAAGTTTCATCGGTGAAGCACAAACGTTTTGGCTTCTTACAGTGCTAATCTGTATTCTAAATGTTATTCCTGCTGTCCTATCCCCTGCATCATCTACAAACTTTTGAATGTTTATAGATTTAGAAAATTCAAAACCTTCTTCATCTTGTGCCCATGCAAATAAATCTTCTGCTATCAACATCATATCAGAAAATATTTCATCTTCATGACCTTTGATATTATCATCTAGCAAATCAGCCAAAATTATTTTGTAAGTGTGAGTAGTTTTCTTTCCGTTTACATTGCTTTCCATCCATTCAATATTTGAAACAGGATAGTTGATATTTCTTTCTGCATTGAAATCAAAATCATCTGAATAGTAAACAGACGAAATCTGCCTATGATTTTCAAACCATGTTGTAAGAATATTTTTTAGTTGGTTTAATTTCTTCATTTATACTTTAAATATGGTTTACGCTATTACTGATTTTATTATTGCAAAAGAAATTACAATTGCTTCACTTAATGAAGTAGAACCTGTATTTCTGATATAGACATTAATTCCATTAGCCATTGCTTGTGCAGTTAATAAGTAAGGGCCAGCTGTACCGCCAGATGCATGATTCAAGATGACTAGGTCATTTAGTTTACAAAAGTTAGTCTGTATAGGAAAAGTTACAATTGCACCTGCGGCTAATGCACTAGCAAACGTTGTAACCTTACCTGTTATCTTCTGACAGTCTACACTATTTCCTTTGCTAAGAAGTTGTGTAACAGTACCACCTGCACCAGTTGCATAACCTATCCCTGCTGTTCCTGATGAAGTGATTGCCCCTGTTGATGTAACACTTGAAGGAATGATTGCAGCAGTTAATGCAGTTTCAATTATCTGTCCTGTACTTGTTATAGATAAATTATATGCAGAAGTTCCTGTTTTTAAACCTGCACCGTAATTATTTAATTTAATATTCCCGTATAGATTTATTGTACCAGATGTTGGGGTGAAAATTGTAAATGATGAACTTGTTTTACTTCCAGCTATGTAAGGTCCTGTTGAATCAGTAAAATAAATACTTCTATCATCTGGCATAATTATATTCCCATTTGCACCACCTACGCCTGTACCTTTATCTAAAATAAGGTCACCATTATAAATTGTTTTATTTCCTGAACCAAGAACCTGCGCACCTAATGAAATGACACCACCAAAAGAAATTGATGCTGGTTGAAGGTTCAGAACTGAACCTGTTATAGTTGCACCGTTTGCGTTAGGCGTTGAACCTATAGCAGACAGGCTTAATGATGAAGGGATTGGTATATTCAATGCACCTGTACTTTGATTAAATGTTGCCGCCCCTGTACCTGTTGTTGTTAATGATAC
>JACMRS010000129.1 GCA_014376345.1 Bacteroidia bacterium
AAATAGATTTTATTTTTTTTGTCTGTAGTGGCCTCCATGATATTCAAGTTTTAACGCATTAACAGCATCTATAACTGCTTTCTTTTCATTCTGTCCATTAGTTTCAAACACACCCCTTACCCTTCTTTGCTTATCAACCAAAACTAGTTTAGTGCTGTGAAAGAAATCCTGATGAGAAGCATCTTCTGCACCTGGTATCCTATAACCATTTTCAGCCAAGTCATATATTTTTCTTTTTGAACCCGTAAGAAACCACCATTTCTGTTGATCATCTTTTACATAAGGAATATGGTAATATTTCTCATAATATTGTTTCATTACTTCAACAGAATCATGATCAGGATCGACAGTAATCGAAATAAATTTCACTTCATCATCCTTTACAAATTCTTTAACAATATGTTCTGAAATATACCTATTCATAACAGGGCAGGTAGACTGACATGTAGTGAAAAAGAAATTGACAAGATAAATAAAGCTGTCAAGAGTTTTCGGTGTGACTGTATCTCCAAACTGGTTTGCCAGTTTAAAATTATCTATTGTATGATAAACAGTATCACCATTTTCAATTTCAATTTCATAAAAAATTGGAAGTTTTTGGGAATAATGAACTCCGGTTTTATTGACCATCACCCAGATAATCGGGGCGCCGAGCAATAAAAAAAGAATGATCCCGATAACTAATCCGGAATTCTTTTTTTCTGACATAAAATTAATTAATAAGTACTAAGTGCATGTCCTTCATACATCATCCAGGTAATAAACCAAAGGATGAAAACAATAGGCACGAGAACTGTCATAATAAGATTCGTTTTCTCATTTTTCAGGTGCATAAAAGTTCCTACAATAAAGTAAGCTTTGATAATACCAAAAATGATAAAGAATATATTTTTGTATATTTTAAAATCAGGTGAAACTTTAATGAAATATACAATAAAGTCCATAATTGTGATTACAAGAAGTATCCAGAATTTTTGCCATATTTCCTTTGTTCCATGATTTTCGGAATGCGGAATATAGGTTTCAGGAATATATTCGTTCTCTGTAGCGTTGTTGTTGTGCGCGTTGCTCATAATAATGAATTGCTGAATTGATTATATTAAATAATAGAAAGTGAAAACGAAAACCCATACTAGATCTACAAAGTGCCAGTAAAGACCAACTTTTTCAACCATTTCATAATGTCCTCTTCTTTCGTAAGTTCCTTTTATGGTATTGATATAAATGATGATATTTAAGACCACACCACTAAATACGTGAAAACCATGGAAACCGGTTACAATAAAGAATAAGGATGCAAACGGAACAGGACCGGCCATTCTGTCGACTCCTTCTATCCATGTGTAATGGTGTGCGAAACCTAAACCGGCAGCTTTTATTTTACCGGCCTCTGTCAAACCGAAAAGATTTTCTCTAAGACTTGCACCTTCACCGATAAACTGAGACCACTCCCAAGCCTGGCAGCTAAGGAACATGATTCCACCTACAATAGTGTAAAGCATATACTTTGCTACTTCTTTCTTAGAGTTTCTATGCCCGGCTTCAACAGCAAGAACCATAGTTACTGAACTTCCAATCAGAATGAAAGTCATTAAACTAACAAAAAGAAGTGGAAGATTCATTCCATGTGCAAATGGAAAGTGATTAAATACGGTTGACGGATCAGGCCATCCTTCACCATAGCTGAAGCGGATTGCTCCATAGCCAATCAGAAGGCACGAAAAAGTGAATGTATCTGAAAGCAAGAAAAGCCACATCATGAGCTTGCCATAACTAACATTAAAAGGTGATCGGCCTCCGGCCCAAGTTGTTTGTTCGTCGATAATAATGGTGTTGTCAGTCATGTAGATTATACTTACAAGAAATTACTTTGCGAAATAAAGGAAAAGTAACAAATAAAGCCAAAGAATTCCGAGAAAATGCCAATAAGTTTTACAAATAGTTATAAACAGTAGGTTTTTTTTGTGTATTTTGAGCTTAGCAGACTTAAAAATGCCGGCAAAAAGCAGACAAATACCAAAAAATATATGAACTACGTGCACTCCAACAAACACATAAACGAAAGATGAGGAGATTTCGTCTGAATTTTCGTTTCTGAAAAACAATCCTTTACTGATCATTTCCTGAATACCAAACCATTGGGAAAGGCAGAATGCAAGAGCAAGTATCATTGTGATTGTAAACAATGCAGGTAATATATTGATATTATCCTTTTTAGCAGCTTGAAAAGCCCATTCAATGAATACGCTGGTGAGAATAACAATTCCTCCGCTAAGCCAAAATTCTAATGGCAAAGCAAATTCTTTCCAGTTATTGTTAAGTTGTCCATCTGTTTGGTGAACAATATAAGCACTGCAAAAAGCAGCAAACAACATTATGCTTGCTACAATAAGTAGCCATACAGTAAACAATGCCGGATTAATAACCGGAACCTGCTTTTGATTATTTGGAATTTGAATTGAATTAGCCATAATATGGATTGAATAAATAGCTGCTTAGTAATAAAGGCATATAAAAAAAGGAGGCGAACATTAATTTTTTCGCTTCTTTAATTTCGAGTGTTTGAAAAAGCCTGAGGGCCCGGTATGCAAAATATCCTCCATAAATTAAAACAACAAAAGGAGTTACAATATTGCCGAATACATCCGGAAAATAAAACCAAGGAAGCATACTTACAACTAATAGTATAACTGTATACCAAACTGTTTGCAAGGCACTGTTTTTATTTCTACCACCTGAAGAAGGCAATAAAAAATAACCGGCTTTTTCATAATCATCATGAAGAATCCATGCAATTGCCCAAAAATGAGGAAATTGCCAGAAAAACTGAATGCAAAATAATAAGTATGCTATCGGATCAAGCGTTCCGGAAACTGCTACCCAACCAATTACTGGTGGAATAGCACCTGGAATTGCACCAACAAATACAGAAATTGAAGTATGTCTTTTTAATGGTGTGTAAGCCATGGTGTATATAACCAATGCAAACAGACCGAGCCAGGCGCAGGTTGCATTTAAAGCTAAACCAAGAATAAGAATACCGGCAAAACCCGCAATGGCACAGAATATTGCCGCATTAATTACACTGATTCTGTTATTAACCAAAGGGCGGTTTGATGTGCGTGACATCTTTGCATCAAAATCAATCTCAATAATCTGATTGATTCCATTTGAAGCACCGGTAACCAAAAATCCTCCGATAACAACTGCAAGTAATTCAACAACACTAAAAGTTGTCTCCGGAAATCTTAAAATACCTAAAATATAACCAAGCGCAGCAGTAATTAAAACAGAATTAGTAAGCCCCACTTTTACAAGCTGGAGATAATCCTTATAAGATGCTTTGATAACTTCGTGATTTATTAACTGATCCTCTTCCAAATTCAGCGCATTTGTGTCTTAAAAAGCGCGATGCAAAGATACATCTGAATTCCGAAAACCACACTACCAAAAAAGATATGACTTACCTGAGAAAATGAAGGAAAATGCAGATTAATATTTAATACGCCTGTGATATATTGAAATGCTAAAACTATCGGTATTAATGCAAAAAGTCTGAAGACACTTTTAGCGGGATGCTTAGAATAAATATAAACTGCAAGTGCAATATTTGCAATGATTATTGCAATAGCAAGAAACCAATGATAATTAAAAACAGGTTGCAACCCTTCAATATTTGTTTTTGTACCATGATAAAGATCAGCTTTCCTTATTAGCCCGTCTGTTTTTGCTCTTAAAGTTGTTCCAAAATAAAGCTGCAACATCGTTAAAACAGTCAAAAAAAGTAAAGATAATTTAGTGGAAGCTACTGATAAATATTTCGAAAAATCATCCGTTTTATAAACTGCAAGCATCAATAATATTATTGCAAGATAAGCTGCGAGATAATGCAGCGAAACCAAGCCTGGAAGCAAATTGGTGGCAACTACAATTGACCCGAGCCAACCGTTAAATATGATCATAACGACTCCTGAAACTACCAGCCAGAATCTCGATTTTTGTTTGCTGAAAAACTTAAATGATGTTATCATATAAGCCAGTGCAAACAATCCTGTCAGTGCTCCAAAAAGTCTGTTAATCCATTCAATTTTTGCTTTTAAAGGATTAAATGATTCCGGCATATAGAGTTCGGGATCATTTTTAATAGTTTTAGCCTTTTCATGCATACCAAGTTTTTCAAGAAGTGCAGAAAACCTTTCTACCTTCTGAATTCTTTTGGCAAGATAAATATCCCTATAATTAACAGGCAATTCAGATTGGTTTGAAGGTGGAACATAATTTCCAAAACATTTCGGCCAGTCGGGACATCCCATTCCGGAACCGGTGCTTCTTACAAAACCTCCAAGGAGTATTAAAAAGAAAACCGACAATATGGTTAAAATACCATAATTCCGGTTTGCTTTTGCTGAGAACAGGTTCATATCTAATCCCTGTTTAAAATTTTGTAATTATGCACGTTTAAAGCTAAAAAGCCTTGAGAACGATGTAAAGAAAACTGTTGCAGGCTTTTCAGCTACTGGAATTTCTTTTCTTACAGGTGTTGGAAGGATATACCCATGATCATCTACATGTTCATTATCATTACCAGGGATGTGCTGAGGATAAAAATCCTCCTCTCTGTCCGGACGGCTATATTCATAAGCTCCTCTGTAAACAGTAGGAATTGCTCCCGGCCAGTTTCCATGAAGGTGTTTAACCGGTGCAGTCCACTCAAGCGTATTAGACTCCCAAGGATTCTGAACAGCTTTTTTACCCTTAAAAATAGAATAAAAGAAATTATAAAGAAACAGAATCTGAGCAAGTGCTCCGATAATTGCAGAAACAGTAATCAGAACATTTACATCCATCCAGACTCCAAATTCAGGAATCAGTGTAAACTGGTAGTACCTTCTTGGCACGCCGGCTAACCCCATAAAGTGCATTGGAAAAAATACCATATAAGCAGCTATAAATGTAAACCAGAAGTGAAAATAACCAAGTGTGTTATTCATCATTTTACCAAACATTCTCGGAAACCAATGATAAATACCCGACATCATTCCGAAAATTGCTGCGCTACCCATTACTAAGTGGAAGTGAGCTACTACAAAATAGGTATCATGAAGATTAATATCCAAAGCCGAATTACCAAGATAAATACCCGTTAAACCTCCTGAAATAAAGAAAGATACTAGTCCTATAGCAAAAAGCATAGCAGGAGTAAAACGTATATTTCCTTTCCACAAAGTAGCTATATAATTAAAGGTTTTAACTGCAGAAGGAACTGCAATAATTAACGTTACATACATAAATACCGTTCCGAGGAATGGATTCATTCCCGTTATAAACATGTGATGCCCCCATACAATGAATGAAAGGAAAGCAATTGCCATAAGAGAAATCACCATGGCAGTATATCCAAAAATCGGTTTGCGAGCATTTGTTGCGATTACCTCAGAGGTAATTCCTAATGCAGGCAAAAGGATAATATAAACCTCAGGGTGACCAAGGAACCAGAATAAATGCTGATAAAGAATAGGACTTCCTCCAACATTAGTTAAAGCACCAATACCTTGCAGATAAATATCGCTCAAGTAGAAACTTGTACCAAAACTTCTGTCAAATATAAGAAACAATGCGCCTCCAAGAAGTACAGGGAAAGAAAGTACACCCAGAATTGCTGTGAAGAAAAACGCCCAAAGTGTTAATGGCATTCTGTTCATGCTCATACCTTTGGTTCGCATATTCAGAATTGTACTGATATAATTGATACCTCCTAAAAGAGAAGATACAATGAAAAAAACAATAGCCAAAAGCCATAAAGTTGTACCTAATCCTGATCCTGGCATTGCTTTAGGCAATGCGCTCAGTGGAGGATATACTGTCCAGCCTGAAGATGCAGGACCGGTTTCGATAAAGAAAGATGATAAAAGTGTAACTGAAGAAATAAAGAAAAACCAGTATGAAAGCATGTTCATAAATGGAGATGCCATATCTCTTGCACCTACCTGTAAAGGAATAAGAAGATTACTGAAAGTACCACTTAATCCTGCAGTTAGTACATAAAACACCATGATTGTTCCATGTATGGTAACTAGTGCCATGTAAAAGTTTGGATCAAGTTTACCATCTTTAGCCCATGTTCCAAGAATGGTTTCCATAAAGCCAAATGATTGATCGGGCCATGCCAGCTGCAGCCGGAAAAGCACTGACATAAACATTCCAAGACAGCCCATAATGATACCAGTTATTAAAAACTGTTTAGATATCATTTTATGGTCGGTACTGAAAATGTATTTTCTTACAAAAGATGGCTCCTGATGCTCGTGTGCATCATGGTTAGCGTGTCCTGTTTGTATGGTTGCTGTACTCATTTAATATGTTGTAATTTTTAAAGAAAAATATTAAAATTATCTTGAAGTTAGTCTTTGTAATTTATTAACCGGTAATGAATCTAATCGCATTTGCGTTGTATCAGAAGGCAAACTTACAGGAACAGCCATCGGAGCCGCTTCTTTTCCAAATGCTGTTTTTTGAGATTGCATCCAGGTATTATAAGCTGATTCGCTTTCAATAATTACTTTAATCTTCATATTATAGTGGGATGTCCCGCAGATTTTATTGCAATAAAGATAATAATCAAAAGTATTATCATTCTTTTCAGAGCGAATTTTAGTGGTAGATTTCGTAGGTGTAAATGTAAACTGAGTCATCATTCCAGGTACAACGTTCATCTGAACCCTGAAATAAGGTAAGAAAGCGCTGTGAATAATATCTCTTGAACGGAAAATAAATGTAACAGGTCTGTTTTCAATCAAGTGAATTTCTGTAGAAATAACATCATCGTCAGCTGCATTATTAAACATAGTTGCAAAAACTGTTTTATTATCTTCAATTGCTTTCATCCTTTCAAGCTGCTTGGATTTACGTCTTATCGACTCTTCAAGTTCATCTTTTACTTCACCTGAAACAATACGTGCAATCTCTTTATCCGTAATCACTACATTAGTTCTGTCTGCAAGTCCTTTGTATAACTCAAGCTGGATGCGCAGTTGCGATAAAGATGAATTAAGGTCTTTTAGAGCTTTCCTATCATTCATTATTGCTGTGTCAAGCTCCAGCTTAAGTTTTTCAACTTCAGATTTCACTGCAATTCCCAATGGATTGGCACCTGATATATATTTATAATCTGCAGCTCCTAAAATTTTATCTGCTCCGGCATACCTTGCTTTCCAACCAAACTGATATGCGAAGATTTCAATATTTTGCGATTTGCTTTTATCTGCATTATAAGTAATTGCTCTCCACGTCTGGTGACCTTTCAATACAAGAAATGTTAGAACTATTGCCGGAATCAATGTCCAGAAAACCTCTAACTTATTATTATGAGCATGATAAACCGCTTTTCTATTCGGTGATTTTGCGTATTTGAAAGAAAACCAGAACAATAATGCCTGTGTAATTACAAAAACTATCATTGTCAGAATAAGTGTAACATTAAACATGCTGTCATACTCGACACCGTGTTCTGAACTTGAATTCCTTAATAAAGTATATTTACCATGGTGTGAAAACTCCCAATACACCCCAATAAACCCGAGTATAAGGAAGATTATCATTATATACTTATTAACATTATTTCCGCTCAGATTCTCTTTACCGCTTAGTCTTGCAGCAAGTCCTGAAATATCAAACACATTTGCAATTACTAAAACCACCAATAAAACAAAAATTGCTATAGACCAGTTAATGTTAGAAGACAGTGTCTGTTCAGTTGTTTGAACCTTTACAGGCTCAAATTTATCATCCCCTACTCCAAACCATGCAGCCGACTGAACAACAGTTGATGGACTAGCAATGTCGTAAACTTTGTTGAATGCAATAAACGCAGCAAACAGCATAAAAGCTCCAACTGCGAGCATTAAAAATTTTTTATTTTTTATCATTTAATGATTCCGTTTTAAAAAAATGTTTTTGAACAGCAATTCTAGTATTTCAACCGCAAATTTATTTATAATTTCAGATTAATATCAAATTTTTTAACTCTTTTTTCAACGTATTTGAAAATAAAAAAAAACTAAACAGAAAAGCAGGGCAGATTATTCGACTAATATGACCTGAAATCCCAATAAATATGGCAAAAACGGCTACACAATATTTTAAAAAATATTCCATAACCGCTTAAAAAAAAATATTTATTTATGCTCAGTTGTTAGCGCTTCTTGACTTTAAAGAGTCCTTATATTTAACTAATTGACTTTTTAATGCTTCAACGGCGATATCAGTTGCTGCTTCAAAAGTTTTATCCTTATGAGAAACAAATAATGACTGACTTGGTACATTTAGCTTAATTTCAAGTACTTTATTGTCTTTATCATCTGCTTTTTCAACTTTAAGATAAACTACTGCTTGTATAATTTTGTCATAAAAATGATCCAGCTTCTCAAGCTTTTGTTCAATAAATGTAAGTAGTTTGTGATCAGCTTTGAAATTTGTGTTTTGAAAATCGATTGTCATAATTTTAAATAATTTAATGTTTAGAGAAATATAAAATTCAACCTTTTGGATGCGCTAAGTTATGAATGTTTTTTAATTTTTCAATACTATTTTGAGTATAAATCTGAGTTGCCGCCAGTCCGGCATGTCCTAATAATTCTTTGATTGCATTCAAATCCGCACCCCTGTTGAGAAGATGCGTTGCAAATGTATGTCTTAACACATGCGGACTTTTTTTGCTGAGTGTAGTAACACTTTCAAGACTCCTTTTTACAAGTTTATAAACCAATTGTGGATATAGTTTGTTTCCCTTTGGTGTTGCCAGCAAGAATTCAGTATCATTCGGATAATTTTTTGAACGGTATTCTATTATAGCATCCTTTAATTCATTTCCAAATGGAATAATGCGCTCTTTATTTCTTTTTCCAAGTACTTTCATCTGATTTCCCATAAGGTCAATATCAACAGATTTAAGTCCTGTCAGTTCACTTAATCTTATACCTGTATGATAAAGCAACAGCAACACAATATTAGTTAGGTCGTTTTCTTCACCATCAGGCAATTCATTTTCAAACAAAGCTTCCATCCTGCTCTCTTCAATAAATACAGGAAGTTTTTTCGCCATTTTAGGTGAAACGATTTTAATCATCGGATTAACATCCAGAATATTGTGCTTAAGAAGGTACTTGTAATAATTGCGCAAAGATGAAATATTGCGTCTTACAGATCTGGGGTCCGAACCTTTATCAATAAGGTTAGCAAGCCAGCTTTTAATGTGAAGATGTGTTACTTCATTGATACTTTTAATCTCAAACTCTTTGATGAGATGATGAAGGAAAGTTTCAGCATCATTAAGGTATGCCTTAACTGTGTGAACAGAATAGTGCTTCTCGAACTGGAGATAGTCCGAATAACGTGTAAAATAAAAAGCGTCCAAATCAATTTCCATGATCTGAACGCAAATATATTAAAAAAAGGTAAGATTACCCTGCGTGTTCTCTTTGAACCTGTTCGCGGTAAGCAGCTCTTCTAAGCTCCATTCTGCGTGTTACAGATTTTTTTTCGAAAGCCTGGCGAACCCTAAGCTCTTTCACAACACCGATTTTCTCGAATTTCTTCTTGTACTTTTTTAAAGCTTTATCTAAATTCTCGCTGTCTTTAATGCTAATGTAAATCATTTAATTTATTGATTGGGTTGCAAAAATACAAAAATATACTGAATTGCAAAAAGTAATTTAAGAAAAATTTATTTTAATACTGCCCTTGCTATAACAAGTTTCTGAATTTCAGAAGTTCCCTCGCCTATTGTGCACAGTTTACTATCTCTGTAATATTTTTCAGCAGGGAAATCCTTTGTATAACCATAGCCTCCAAATATCTGAACACCGTCGGTTGAAACTCTTACTGCTACCTCAGAAGCATAATATTTTGCCATTGCAGAAACTTTATTGACACTTTCACCTCTGTTTTTAAGGTCGCTTGCCTGATTTATAAGTAATTCAGCAGCTTCAATCTGTGTGGCCATATCTGCCAGTTTAAAACCAATACCCTGAAAAGAAGAAATTGGCTTTCCAAACTGTTGTCTTTCTTTTGAATATTTCAATGCTGCTTCATAAGCACCTTTTGCAATACCAAGTGACAAAGCGGCAATCGAAATCCTTCCGCCATCAAGCACCTTCATAGCCTGAACAAAACCTTCACCAACATTACCTAATATCTGACTTTTATGAACCCTGCAGTCTTCAAATATCATTTCTGCAGTTTCTGATGCTCTCATTCCAAGCTTATTTTCTTTTTTTCCACCCTTAAATCCAGGTGTGCCTCTTTCAACAACAAATGCAGTGATGCCTTTCGAATCAAGTGATTCTCCTGTTCGTGCCAAAACAACAGCCACATCACCGGTTATACCATGAGTTATCCAGTTTTTAGAACCGTTAAGTACCCAATAGTCACCATCTTCTTTAGCCACACACTGCATGCGCAATGCATCACTTCCTGTATTTGCCTCAGTTAAACCCCATGCACCAAGCCATTCGGCAGTTGCAAGTTTTGGAAGCCATTTCTTTTTTTGCTCTTCGTTTCCAAAGTACATAATATGACCGATGCAAAGAGAATTATGAGCTGCAAGTGAAAGTCCGATTGATCCGCAAACCTTGGAAATCTCAACAATCGCATCCACATATTCAAAATATCCAAAGCCCGATCCGCCGTATTCCTCGGGAACTAATATTCCCATAAGGCCCAGCTTACCCATTTCTTTAAAAACATGCAGTGGGAAAGTCTGCGCTTCATCCCAAACCATCATGTCCGGACGGATATGCCTTTCGGCGAAGTCGCGGCACATGCTTTTAATCATGGCCTGGTTTTCTGATTCTTGAAAATTCATCGGATTATATAAACGTGCAAAAATAATCAGATTTCCCCGTAATTACCTAGTCGGATAAATAAAATAATATAAGCAATTTCAATCTTTCAAATAACTCATTCAAAAACTCAGATAAGGCTTAAGTTTTTCTAAGGTTAATGCATCCAGAAGTTTAACCTGCTCAAGGCTTTTAAAATCAGAATAATTACCATGCTGCACCCTGAAATTTACAATTGCTTTTGCCTGAGTATAGTTTATATAAGGATGTTTCATTTCTGCAAGAGTTGCTTTATTTATATTGATGGTTTTAAAATTACCACTAATAATAATCCTGCTTTCAATACTTTCGAACTTTTCATTATCTAAACCATATACTTCTAAAAGCTGCTCTTTTTTATAAAATCCTCCCAAAAGATCTCTGTACTTTAGTATTCTTCTGGCAAATGCCTGACCAATACCGGGCAAAGTCACTATTAAAGCACTGTCTGCAGTATTCAGATCAATAATTGTCGGTTGCTTTTTAACAAATTCTTCTTTCTTATAAATATTGCTTTCTCTTTCAGGTTTTACAGGAAATCTCATATAATTTTTAAGCGAGTTTACAAGATTGGAATCAACACCATACACTTTCTTAAAACCAGCAATATCGTAAAACTTACCACCCGAATTCCTGAATTTAAAAATCCTTTCTGCTATCCAGGGTTTAAATCCCAGCCTTTTAAGATCAACATCTGAAATTGTATTCGGATCGAATGAAAATGGCTTTACAGGATCATTTTTATAAGATCCTGATTTGTATTCTTCTTTCTGGTAATATTGCTTATGCGGCTTATATTCAGGCAAACCATCAAGCTCTCGATACTTCTTTTCAGCAGCAACAATATCAATTGGCGTGGGCTTAATAAAATAAGGCCATAAAAATGGCATTAAAGTAAGCACCACAATGATAATGCACACTAAAACAGTAGCTTTTTTTTCAGATCTGGTAAAATCGAAGTAATCCGTAAAAACACGGAACATGTTTTTTTTCATAGGTAAAAATTTGAGGTTAATAAAAATTGCGAAAACCGGCTATTCTATATAGCTGGCTGCATAGTCGGCAATTCCGACTTGCTGTATACTCCTGAATCAAGTTTTTCCTTGATTTCAATAAATGCTTTAATCGTTCTGTCTACATCCTCAAGAGTATGAGTTGCAGTAGGAATCAGTCTCAGCATAAGTATACCTTTAGGAACTACCGGATAAGTAACAATTGAGCAGAAAATATCGTAATTCTCACGCAAATCGAGTGTCAGGTGGGTTGCTTCAGGAATAGTACCATTCAATAACACTGGAGTTACACATGTTTTAGTAGTACCAAGATCAAAACCTGCTTTCCTTAAACCACTTTGAAGTGCGTTTACAATTGTCCAAAGCTTTTCTTTTAACTCAGGTTGTGTGCGAATCAATTCAAGACGTTTTAATGCACCCACTACCAATGGCATTGGAAGTGATTTTGCATATATCTGTGAACGCATATTATATCTCAAAAAGGTAATTACCTCTTTCGGACCAGCAACAAATGCGCCAATACTGGCCATCGATTTTGCAAAAGTTGAGAAGTGAAGATCCATACCTTCTATACAATCCTGCTCTTCAGCAGTTCCTGAACCTGTTTTTCCCAATGTTCCAAAACCATGAGCATCATCTACAAACATTCTGAAATTATACTTTTTCTTAAGTTCAATAATGCCTTTAAGATCGCCCTGATTTCCACTCATACCGAAAACACCTTCGGTAATTAATAATATCGCACCACCGCTTTTTTCAACCAAACGGGTTGCTCTTTGTAATTGCTTTTCGCAACTTTCAAGATCGTTGTGTTTAAACTGAAAACGATGACCTGCGTGAAGACGAACACCGTCTACAATACAAGCATGACTTTCAACATCGTAAACAATTACATCATGTCTGTCTACCAGTGCATCAATAATAGAAACAACACCCTGATAACCGAAATTCAATAAAAAGCAGTCTTCTTTCTGAACAAAATCAGCCAATTCACTCTCAAGTTGTTCATGTGGATTAGAATTTCCGCTCATCATACGGGCGCCCATTGGAAGACCCATGCCGTATTGACCAGCTGCTTCAGCATCTGCTTTTCTCACTTCGGGATGATTCGCCAGTCCAAGATAATTGTTAAGACTCCATACCAGTTTCTCCCTTCCGCGGAAAACCATTTTATTACTGATTTCACCTTCCAGCTTAGGGAAAGTAAAATACCCGTGAGCCATTTTTTGATGAGCACCGATGTGACCCATGTTATTAACTACTTTTTCAAAAATATCTGCCATTTTATATTGTTGTTGTTAAACGTTAGAATTATATAATCTGCAAAGGTATTAAAAAAAATAAAGGTAAACCATGTAGTTTAGAGTAATTACCCAATAAATATAAACATTAAAATTAACTTTCTTATAAAAACTGAATAAAATACTACTTTTGTCTGTTTACAGTATCAATCATATCATGCAGGTCATTTCAAACTATATAAACGGTCACCTTGTTCAACCTTTAAGCGGTAAGTATTTAGATAATTATAATCCGGCAACAGGTGAAATTTACAGTCACATTCCGGACAGTGATGAAAGTGACGTTGAAAATGCATACAAAGCTGCAAATGAAGCTTTTAAAAGCTGGAGCCAAATGCCCTCTGAGCAAAGGTTTAAGATTATAAATAAGATTGCCGAGCTGATAGATTCTAAGAATGAAGAGCTTGCAATAGCTGAAAGTATTGATCAGGGCAAACCTGTATGGCTTGCTAAAAATGAGATCAGCAGAGCAGCTCAGAATTTCAGATTTTATGCAACCGCTGCCATGCAGTTTGCCAGCGAAAGTCATAATATTGATGGCCATGCGGTTAATTATACCATCAAAGCTCCTATTGGAGTTGTAGGTTGTATCAGCCCCTGGAACCTGCCATTATATTTATTCAGCTGGAAAATTGCGCCTGCTCTTGCCACAGGTAATTGTGTTGTGGCTAAACCAAGTGAAATTACACCGATGACTGCCTTTATGCTGTCTGAAATCTGTAATGAAGCGGGATTACCTGATGGTGTTCTTAATATTGTTCACGGACTTGGACCAAAAGTGGGAAATGCTATTGTTTCTCATCCCGGAATTAAAGCAATTTCTTTTACAGGTGGAACAGCTACCGGCCGTCATATAGCCTCTGTTGCAGCACCTATGTTCAAAAAATTATCTCTTGAGCTGGGTGGAAAAAATCCAAACATCATTTTTGCAGATTGCGATTTCGATAAAGCTGTAAAAACATCTGTCAGTTCAAGTTTTCTCAATCAGGGTGAAATTTGTTTATGCGGAAGCAGAATTTATATTGAAAAAAGTATTTATGAAAAATTCAAAATAGCTTTTCTAAAAGAAGTTGAGAAGCAAATAGTCGGAAATCCTCTCGATGACAATACAAAAATCGGAGCCATTGTAAGCAATCAGCATTTTGAAAAAGTACTTGGTCATATTAAAATAGCTGTTGAAGAAGGCGGTAAAATACTTTGTGGTGGAAAAGCTGTAAATCCTGCATCAAACCCGGGAGGCTGGTTTATTGAACCAACTGTTATTGAGAATTTAAATGCGGAATGTCGTACTAATCAGGAAGAAATTTTCGGGCCGGTAGTAACACTCACGCCTTTTGATTCTGAAGAAGAGGTTATTCAAATGGCTAACGGTACAGTTTACGGACTAGCATGCACTATCTGGACAGAAAATTTGGGCAAAGCACACCGAACTGCAGCTTCAGTTAATGCCGGAATTATCTGGATAAACTGCTGGCTGTTACGCGATCTCAGAACCCCTTTCGGAGGCATGAATCAAAGTGGTGTAGGCAGAGAAGGTGGTTATAACGCAATGAACTTCTTTACTGAAATGAAAAATGTTTGCATTAAAATTTAAAGCACACAATGCTTAGCAAAAGACTGATTCTTTTTATTCTGATATTTAATCTGGCAAGCTATAATCTGTGGCGCGACTGGCAGGGAAAACATGATCCTTTTTCTGGTGATGTTGCTGAATATTACTCCTATAATATCGCTGCTTTTATTGATAAAGATCTTAGTTTCTCAAATTCTCATTATGAATATTTAAAGCCAACTCCTAAAGGTTATAAAATTCCGAAAATGAGTATCGGACTTGCAATGGCATACACACCTTTTTTTCTGCTTGCCCATGCAATAACAATAATTACAGGCGGCATTGCAAATGGCACAAGTGAGTATTATGCCTATATTTTATATTATGCAGCAATGCTAATGGTAGTGTTGGGTTTGTGGTACTTGCGTAAAGTTTTACTTAACTGGTTTTCCGACAAAGCAACTTGTTACACACTGGCAATTTTATTCTTCGGAACCAACTTATTATACTACACACTTGGGTCGAACTTAATGGCTCACAGTTTTGTATTTTCATTTCTGTGTTTCATTTTATATGGTACTCATAAATGGCATGAAACATCTAAAAACAAATACCTATACTGTCTCAGTTTTTTTATTGGATGGTGCGTTCTGATAAGGCCTACTTCAATTTTTATGATTTTTATTCCTCTGCTTTACGGTGTGGGAAATGTTGTTGAATTAAAATTGAGATTCAGATTTCTTCTTGAAAATAAAATACCATTATTTATAGGAACAATATTCTTTTTATTACCCTGGATACCTCAGGTATTATTCTGGAAAACTTATGCGGATTCAATTATATATTATTCTTATGGAAATGAAGGCTTTGATTTTATCTCTCCGCAAATAAAAAATGTCTTATTTAGTTTCAGAAAAGGATGGCTTTTGTACACACCTTTAATGTCACTTGCATTATTTGGATTTTATAATTTGTTTAAGACTTTTCCGAAACTGTTTTTTGCTTCAGCAATTTATTTTCTATTGACATTTTATGTGCTAGCAAGCTGGTGGTTCTGGTCGTGGGGTGGCTCATTCAGCAACAGAGCTTTAATTGATACTTATCCTGTTCTGGCATTTCCGATTGCAGCATTTATTACCTGGTTTGCATCTAAAAAATTATGGAAACCGGGAAAATTTGTTCTGATAATTTTTATGGTTTTCAGTATGTTTCAAACTTACCAGTATACAGCCATTGTAATCCATTGGGATGGCATGACAAAAGCGGCTTATAAATATGGTTTTTTAAGATTGAAATTTAATCCTGAAGAAAGAGCCCATTTTAATTCGCTTTTAGAAAATCATGATGACAATCCGAATACCTGGAGAGAGGACAGAAAGAAGAAAGATCAGTAATAACAGCTGATTATTTATTGCTAGAATTTTTCTTGTAAACTCTCACCCAATCTACCACAAACGAATTCGATTTAAAATCAGCAGGTAAATTTTTAAGATATTTTGGTTCAAGTCCATTATTAATTACAACCACCATTTCATCATTAAGCCATTGTCTTAATTTTTTACCTACACGCTGACTTCTTATAAGTTTGCCATCTGTATAAAACTTAATTCTTTTTGCAGACCAGTCGCAGGCATACACATGAAAAGCAGTATCTGTATTGTGCGGTAAATTTAAGTGTTTGGTTAAATAGCCTCTGGATTTTGTTCCTCCCCTTCCCCAATGAACAGTGTATGTTTGACGGTGTACGCCCTTACCGGTTTTACCACCGTACATTTCAAAGATATCAATTTCAGGTGGCCAGCGGTGTGCACCGGTAAGCCAGAAGGCGGGCCATGTTGCAGGACCGGAAGGATTCTTAGAACGTATTTCGAAGTAACCGTATTTTTGCATAAAAGACATGTCCGAATTAATCAATCCCACACCATAAGGCATTGTAACCATTGAGTCAAGAATCTTAAACTGCTTGCTTTCATTAATTGTATTAAGATATAAATAGCCGTTACTTGTCTGCACTGCATTTTTTGCAAAATACTGGTGCTGAAAACCCGGAATATATTCTCCCCATGCCTGGCCGATACGCCATTTTTTGTGATCGAGACTGTCAAAATCATCATTGAAAACAAGTGTGTAACCTTTCTTATTTATTGACGAGTTAAAAGTATCTTTAGAAGATTTGGTAATGTTGTAAACAAACTTAAAAGCCGCATCTCTCAAACTTAAATAGCGGTAAAAAAAGACAGCTTTGACAGGATTTTTATTTTCATTGAGAGAATCTTTCTGAGCAAATACAGTATTTGCAGAGATTATCAATATCGGCAGTAAAATATTTTTATAGTTCTTAATAAACATCCAGGCTAAGATACTGATTTATTTAAACGAAATAATTTATTTGTACTATTTTCAACCATATAGATAAACTATGAAATAAATAATTATTAAATTCTTACAAAACAATTTTTTACTTCAAAAAACTTAATACATTTGACGAAATAAAAATATAAAAAATATGGCAAATTTCAACTTTTTAGCAATTTTAATTGCTGCAATCGTATCATTAGTAATCGGATTTATATGGTACAATCCCAAGGTGTTCGGCAATGCCTGGCTCAAATCCATAAAGCACGATCCTAATGATACTAATAGACCTAATATGGGTTTATTTATAGGGCTCAGCTTTGTTCTTGCACTTCCGCTGGGATTAATACTTCATTTTATTACTATACATCAGTTTGGATTTACTTCATTATTGGGTGCCACTAATGATCTAACAAAAATGGAACCTGAGCTGAGGGGCCACGTTGAATATTTCTTTAATAATTACTCTGATGATTTTCGCACTTTTAAACATGGCGCATTTCATGGATTTATAATGGGTCTTATGTTTGTTACGCCGATTATTGCTATCAATTCAATATACGAAAAGCGTAGCTTTAAATATATCGCCATCAGCGCAGGCTACTGGATAGTTACGCTTACTATCATGGGTAGTATTATCTGCGGCTGGGTTAAATAAAACCTTATGATTATCTGCAACCGGCTATTGCTGGATATACTGACATTCAGGAACAGGAAAGTGAACGCCATGGCATTGTGGCCTTTTATCATATTTAAAGATAAGGATACTTCTGCGGACCCATTTATTCTGAATCATGAAAAAATACATCACAGGCAGCAGCTCGAGTTGCTACTGATACCATATTACTTATGGTATTTCATAGAATACTGGACCGGTATGCTTTATTATAGAAATCATGATAAAGCATACCGGAATATCAGTTTTGAAAAAGAAGCTTATGCCAATCAGAATAACCTCGACTATCTTAAAAAAAGACCATTCCTCAATTCTGTGAAATGGCTTTAATAAAATCAGAACTTAACTAAGCGCTATAATCTTTTTGGTTTCAAAGAATTCTTCACTAAACCATTGTGATAGCTTATGTTCAGTAATGTTAACAGCTGGATAATGAATTTTGAACTCAAACAGTTCATCCTCCAGATCACCCCCTTTTAAACACAACACCTTAGCACCGGGTTTCAGTTTCTTTTTAATCCATCCATAAAATGGCTTCATTGCAGTAACAGCACGACAAACTACAAAATCAAACTTACCATCTATTTCCTCAGCTCTTGCCTGAAATGCATTCACATTTTCAATGCCTGATGCTAAGGACACTTCATTAACAACCTTTATTTTTTTTGCAATAGAATCTACCAAAGTAAAATTACTATCCGGAAAACAAATTCATAAAGGAATACCCGGAAAGCCACCACCCGTGCCTACATCCAGAATTCTTGAACCTGAAGGAAAATCAGCAACTTTTAATATTGAAAGCGAATGAATAAGATGGTGCTCATAGAAATTATCCATATCCTTTCGTGATATCACATTTATTTTTGCATTCCAGTCCAGATATAACGGCTCCAGCATCTCCAGCTTTTTAAGCTGTTCTGCATTTAATTGCGGAAAATATGCTGCAACCTCCTTTATACCTACCATTTTTTCTGCTTAGAAAATACAGAAACCACTCCAAATACCAGATTATACGGTATAAAAAGCAGATCAAATACAGGAAGCCATATCACTTTTAATTTCTGCTTCAACTTCTGAAAAGATTTGAAGATAATAATACCGTCAGCAATCCATTTTATTCCTAAAGCAATTAACGCCCACCACCAGATAGATGGCTTAACAATGATAACAGCAGTTAATGATAGCCAGAAAAATAAATGTATGAATGCAAAACTTCCAAGACTATTTTTAAATGTTGCTTTGTAAAACTTCCCGACAAAAAGATGTCTTTTCTTTTGCCTGAACCATCCTGAAACCTGCTTCTGTGGAATGGTTTCCATAAATGAATCTTTGCTGTAACAGACAGCAGTATTTTTATTGGTTGCTGCATCCTGAACAAAAAGATCATCATCTCCGGCCGCAATATGGTGGTGACTTGCAAATCCTTTTACATTAAAAAACAATGATTTCTTATAACTCAGATTTCTTCCAACACCCATATAAGGTTTACCTTTTAGTGCAAAAGAAAAATATGAAGTTGCAGTAAGTAATGTTTCCATTTGAATCAACAAATTCAGCAGGCCATTCTTCTTTTTATAGGGTGAATAGCCCAGTACAATTTCTGTTTCAGGATTTGAATATGGCTTCACCATTTCAGAAATCCAGTTTTCAGAGGCTGGAATACAATCAGCATCAGTAAAAAGTAAAATTTCATGTTTAGAAGCCTTAATACCCAGAGTAAGGGCCAGCTTCTTACCATCCATACGTTTCATATCTTCACTGATATGAACTGTTTTCAGTCTGCTTTCATGCTTAGAAAGTTCATTAATAAAATCACCGGTTTTGTCCCAGCTTGCATCATTAACAACAACCACTTCAAAGTCGGGATATTTCTGTCCGAATATCAGCGGCAGATTATCTTCCAGGTTTTTAACTTCATTACGGGCGCAAATAATAATACTTACAGGCAAAGAGACCTGAGAAAGCTCTTTATTTTTTCTAAACGCAAACTTTGCGAAGTATTTATAATGGTAAGCTATCTGCAGTAATGCAAAAAGGCATAAAACGCCAAATAAAATATATGAAATCTCTAACTGCATAATAAGGCAGCAAAGATAAAGATTATCCTACTCTAAAACCTATTCCTGCACGGTGCGTTGGGATGTTATCTGCTTTAAATTCAGACAAATCATCAACAGTAAGTGTGGAAATAACCTTTTGTGTCCTTTTTGCTTTAGGAATTTCACTCAATCTTAAATGCTGGTTGCGGATAGCTTCCTCAATTACTTTTCTGACTGCACGACCGTTTCCGAAAAACTTATCGCGTTTTTCATACATGTATTTAATGTATGTAGTTAAGTTTTCCTTAGCTGCCTCGTCTGGAAAAATATTGTTATCTTTAAGCTGATTGATCGCAATTTCTACAAGCTCCTCTGGTTTAAAGTCCTCGAAAGTAAATATCCTGTCAAACCTTGATTTCAAACCTGGATTGGCTTCAAGGAATCTTTCCATATTCTGAGTGTAACCGGCTGCAATCACAATAAACTTACCGCGGTTATCTTCCATTCTTTTAAGCAGGGTTTCAATGGCTTCCTTACCGTAATCGCTTCCGCCACCTTCTGTCAGAGCATAAGCTTCATCTATAAACAGTACGCCACCCATTGCTTTGTCAATCAATTCTGCAGTTTTAATCGCAGTTTGGCCGATATAACCTCCTACAAGACTTTGTCTGTCGCATTCAACCAAATGTCCTCTTTCAAGAATACCAAGTGCCTTATAAATTTGAGCAAGTATACGCGCAACAGTTGTTTTACCCGTTCCCGGATTACCAAGAAACACCGAATGAAGTGAAAATATCTGTCTTGGATTCTTGCCTGTTTCTTTATAAAAACGAACCAGCTTTACCAATTCATCCACATCATGCTTCACGGACTGAAGTCCGATCATTGATTTAAGTTTGGTAGTAGATTCTTTCAGAAGTTCCTCATCAACAGGAATATCCGGTACAATTCCAATATGGCTTAAGAATGCTTTTTCAACATCTTCTTTTTCAATAGTTGAAAGTGCTTCATTGGTGAGTTGCTCCGGATGGTTCGTTTTCATGATACGCAGACCAAGATTCATTTTAAACTCGTCAATAAGTGAGTTTACGAGTCGGGCGTTTCCGAAAAATTTATCTCTGTTTCTGTAAGCATCAACAAGTTGCTTATAGGTAATATCTTTAGCACCCTCTCCTATTTTAACGCCTCTTTTTTCAGCTGCAAATTCTGCAATCTGAAGAAGTTCCTGCGGCACATAATCCGGGAAATCATACGTCATAGTAAACCTGGATTTCAATCCCGGGTTTGATTCCATGAAAATATCCATTTCTGCAGGATAACCTGCAACAATGATAGCAATATCAGTTGAATCACTCAGTTCTTTCAAAAGAATCTCAATGGCTTCTTTACCAAAATCTTTGCTATCATCATCTTTTCTTGCAAGCGAGTAAGCTTCATCAATAAACAGTATACCGTCTTTTGCTTTCTTAATTGCTTCTTTTGTTTTAGGAGCAGTCTGACCAATAAATTCAGCTACCAGATCTCCCCTGTCTACTTCATGAACGTGACCCTTTTTCAAAAGGCCCATTTCTTTATAAATTCTTCCAAGAAGTCGGGCTACAGTAGTTTTACCTGTACCCGGATTTCCTTTGAAAACAGCATGCAGACTTACTTTTTCATCATCAGCTAAACCTTTTTCTTTTCTTAGCGTGATAAACTTAAGGTAGTTGCTGTACTCTCTTATTTTGTTTTTAATAGAATCAAGACCAATAAGCTGATCAAGTTCGCCCATTACATTCTCGTAAGAATCCGGTTGAACCGCTGCTTTGCCATTGTTTTCAGGAGTTTTAACTTCATCCTTATCATCAATATCAAAGTCTTCATCAAAATAAAAGCCCGATTGCACCAATGGAAGAAAATCACCTTCTTCAGCTTCCATATAATCGTCACCCACCTCAAAAGGCACACTGGCAACAAGTTCGTCCATAAAGACAGTTTCTATATAATATCTTCCGCGACCCCAGGTTCCAAGCATGTCGCTTCCCCAACCGATAGTTGCCGAAAAATGATCTTCTTCAGGTTTTATAAAAAACAGTTTTGTAACAGAACCTTTCAGGTGACCCGAAGCAGTTTTGTAATTAAATGTCAGTTCACACGCCCAATCGGTAGATTTTCTTACTAAGTTTTTAGCATTAAATTCTATCCATATATAACGCGTACTTAAAGCGTTAAAGGCAATATAGTATTTTCTTTCACCGGGATTCAGATTAGCATCAGGACCTTCATAAAGTTTTAAGGTTTCTACTGTGAAATAAGGATTGGTGCCATTTTTAACGATACCCTGTCTTTCAATAAAGAAAGATTTAGTGCCGATTAGCTCTCCATTTACCCATACTTCCCAACGGTAACTACCTGCTTTCCAGTAGGTATTCGGAGTTTTTACGCCCCAGCCTTCACGCACATAAACAACGTTATCGCGTTTGTCTACCTGCCTATCGCAATTGAGTTCGCATACTTCGTTATCACTGCTGTCAAGACACTTTATCAGTAACTTAATATCCCAATTATCTTCGTCAAATTTCTTGTTGAAAAAAGAAAACTCACAATAAATATATGATACTTCAAGTTCATCAAAAATAGACCTGTATTTTTTAGCGTTATTGGCCAACCACTCAGTGCTGCCATACGTTTTAATATCTCTGAATTTATAATTCTCGTTATTTTTCATTTAAAGTAAACTGAAATGTAACTTTTTAACAATGTTCAATATTAATTAAAATTATTAAAAAAACTATTGCACCTAATTCAAATTATTTCGGGCAGACATAAAGTTTGGCTGGTAATTGATAAACTGACTGATATTTTTCAACTTTATATCATATTAATGTCAAATAATATAAGTTTCCAGATAAAATATTCATGTAGAAATCTTTTTGATTTAATTGAGAAGTTGAAATTTATAGATGAAGATTTTATTTAAAATTATCCATTATCCTTTTCCTGTCTTCATTTTCCTTGTCGTTCTTATGGTACAATTCAATGAATGTGATTTTTTTCTTATCCGGAAAGTACGCATAAATTAATCTCAAACCGGAATTTACACCCCGGCCTTTTAATGCCTTACAAGCAATTTTTTTAACTTTGATGATACACGTTTCTAAACTCAGACTATCGATAATAAAACTAAACGGTGGCCGTTCATCCGGTTTCTGTTTCAGTATAATTTTTACTACAACCAAATCATCATTGAGTGTTCTGTATTTTTTTAAAAGGTTCTTCAAATCCTTCTTAAATTCAGTTAATTCGTCAAAGGTCATTGTGCTTCAATATCATCTCCGTAGTTTCTAACAGAATAAGGTTGTTCTCTGTAAAAAGCCAATTCATAGCTTATATCTTTTCCTTCGTCTGTTACTTCCCAGGGCAAATCTTTATGAGAATAACTGCTGACTGAAGCAGCAGACCAATCACTCATTTGTTCAATAACCCTGTCGATAATTTCTTTTTCACTAGCCCTTAGTTCAGTTAAATCAGCTTTCTCTAAAGGCAAATAGCGGGTTTGAGGATAGCCGTGATATTCTGATTTCACTCTTTGTAATTGCCCTTTTTTAATCATCTGATCAATGATTGTATCAAACTTTTGCGGAACAGGGCCATAAGGTAGTTTGCGGTATTTAGCACCGGTTAAATGTTCTTCATACAATTCATAATAATTGAAATCAGTAAAATAAAGCAGCTTATAAAGAACAGTTTCGCCAACATTGGGTTTACCTGCGCAACGTTCGAGGATATACAACAAGACATTTTTAAACTTGTTGACTTGTAAGGTTGGCACAGAAATTCGTTCTTCTTCCTTCTTTGCTTTTTTAACTTCTTTACTTTCAACCTCTTTATCTGCAGAAAAATCTTTAGACATAAAATCGTCTAATGAGAACTTTAAAATCAAAGACAATTTTTGAAGTTCAAGAATATCGACACTTCTGTTTCCCAACTCAATTTGTGCTAAAGAGGGCCTGGAAATTTTGACACTTTTAGCCAGATCTTCCTGAGACAACCCTTTAATCTTGCGCAGTTCAGATATTCTCAGACCAATTTGTTTTTGTGATAAAACAACATTCATAGCAATTTATACTTCACTTTTAGAAAGAAACAAAGATAAC
>JACMRS010000130.1 GCA_014376345.1 Bacteroidia bacterium
AATAAAATCTATTTTATTATAGTTGCAATTGTGAGCATAGTAGTGTTCTCACTTATCATTGCGATGCAATTTATGCCGGATAAAACACTTGGTGATTTCAGTGTTTCGTCTTTACCTGTTGTTAACGCAATCATCAATTCATTGGTATCAATATTATTGATTGTTGGTTTAAGAGCTATTAAAAAAGGCAATGTAAAACTGCATAATACCATAATGAGATCAGCTTTTATTCTTTCCGCCTTATTTATTATTACTTATGTAATTTACCATACTCAAGCTGCTGAAGCGAAATACGGTGACATAAACGGAGATGGTTTGGTAAGTCAACAGGAAATTGTGAGTGTGGGAATGATAAGATCTGTATATTTTTTCATTCTTGCTTCACACATTATTCTTTCTGCAGTTATTTTGCCAATGGTTCTGATTACCATGTATTTTGCACTTACAAAGCAATTTGACAGACATAGGAAAATAGCAAAAATTACATGGCCACTTTGGCTTTATGTTTCAATTACCGGCGTCATAGTGTATTTTATGATTGCACCATATTACCATTAATTGAAATTAATAGTCTGTTCGCTGCTGATTGGGATTTTGTAAATCTTTTCACGCACCATAATCCGGCAATAACCATTAAATTCAAGTTTGCAACTTCTTGAAAGTGCCGAGCTTATTAACCCACTCAAACCCTGACTGTTCAAAAGCTTTTTTAGATCAATAGCATAGTTAACCTGCAGAATAAACTCAGACTCTGGCTTTGCTTCCGCATTATTTGTCTGCGAAATATCCGCTACTTTAATGCCGTTTGAATGCACATTAAGTTCTGTATTCAAAATAATGGCACCTATTTTATTGGGGTTGAAAAAAACAGCTTCTGAAACTGCAATTACACTATCATTGGAATTATAAAGGATATTAATATTTTGCATGCGCAGAAACTCAGGTTCTTTTGGCCTGATGCAGCCTTTGCAAGAACAAAGTAATGTTGTTAGAAGTATAAAATAGTTTACAAGCCTGATATTTTTCATTCTGTGAAAGCAAAAATAGTATTTTTGTTTGTGTTTTGTGGATTAAAATAAATGCTTGTCAAATATACCGCCGATTAAGGCTGTCACACGTTATAAAGCAATGTCAAATAACTTATCGAAATTACCTTTAGTGATATAGAGTATTTAGATAGCATTTTATTATTTTCTGTGTGTTAACTTTGTATCGTAAAATTCAGAAATTCAAAACAAAAAACAATGGCACAACAATTCACAGATGCAAACTGGCAAGAAATAGTACTTAATTCGGATAAACCTGTACTGGTAGATTTTTGGGCAGAATGGTGCGGTCCTTGCCGCATGATTGGTCCCTTAGTAGAAGAAATTGCTACAGAATATGATGGTAAAGCATTAGTAGGAAAATTAAACGTAGATGAAAATCCTGGTGTTGCTACCAAATATGGTATCCGCAGCATTCCGACACTTCTTGTTTTTAAAAACGGAGAAATAGTTGATAAGGTTGTAGGAGCTGTACCTAAATCGATGCTAGCATCAAAACTTACTGCTCAGCTTTAACTAATTACATAAAGAAATTTAATTCGGGGGATACATTCATTGTGTCCCCCGTTTTTATTTTTGTATATTCGTAACAATAAATGCTGCTTCGCGAAGTTGAAAAATACAGAAGCCTTGATCTGATGGCAAGGCAGGTAGTGGAAGGTTTTATAACCGGACTTCACAGAAGTCCTTTTCATGGCTTTTCAGTAGAATTTGCAGAGCACAGGCTTTACAATACCGGCGAAAGTACCCGTAACATAGATTGGAAGCTATATGGACGTACAGACAAACTTTTTGTTAAACGTTTTGAGGAAGAAACGAATCTTCGTTGCCATCTGCTTATTGATGCATCTTCATCCATGTTTTTTCCTGATAAAGAAAAATCAAAAATAAAATTTGCCACCCTGGGAGCAGCCGTGTTGGCTAATCTTTTGAAAATGCAACGCGATGCATTCGGACTAACGGTTTTTGATGAATCTATTATTGATCAGACTGAAGTTAAATCCTCATCTGGTCATTATCAGAATATAATTTCTAAACTTGAGTTGCTTCAGAATTCAACACCTGTTCAGAAAAAAACCGATGTTGCAAAAGCATTGGGTGTCCTTGCAGATCAGATACACAGACGAAGTCTTGTTGTAATTTTTAGCGATATGTTTGATGCCGGAGATAATGACGAGAAATTATTTGCTGCACTACAGCATTTGAAATTCAGAAAGCATGAAGTAGTTTTATTTCATGTGTCTGATGCAGGCAAAGAACTGGAATTTGATTATCAAAACCGTCCCTATAAATTTGTTGATGTAGAATCCGGTGAAGAGATTAAACTCTATCCTGATGAGGTTCGCGAGCATTATCTGACTAAAATGAATGAGTTTTATGCAAATCTGAAAGCGAAATGTAATCAGTATAAAATTGAATTTATTGAAGCTGATATTAATAAAGATTTCAGTCAGGTTGTTTTGCCTTTTTTATTGAAAAGGCAAAAAATGAGGTAATATTTATATTGTGATTAAACCTTTTGAAACTTATTGCATCTAAGTGAAGCTTGACTGCAGCAAAAATCCATACAGACAAAGAAATCATTGTAGCTTTTAAAATTGAAGCTACAAAAGAGAGAGCATTCAAGCAATTACTGAATCAGTTTAAACAGCAGGTTTACTGGCAAATCAGACGTATTGTAATCAGTCATGATGATGCCGATGATCTTTGTCAGAATGTTTTTATTAAAGTGTGGCAAAAACTCGGTGAATTCAGAGAAGATAGTGCTTTATCAAGTTGGTTATATAGAATTGCTCACAACGAATCACTTTCTTTTTTGAGAAGTAAAAAAAACCTTACCTCGCTTGATGAAGTAATGGACAGAGGTGGCGATCTTTCCCATCTTGTGGATAGTGGTGTAAATTTTGACGGAGACAAGATAGAAGCAAAGCTTCAGAAAGCGTTGCTTTTGCTGCCTGAAAAGCAAAGGCAAACTTTCAATATGCGTTATTATGATGACCTTAAATATGAGGAAATTAGCGCCATATTGGGAACAAGTGTCGGCGCTCTTAAAGCAAATTATCATTTGGCAGTTAAAAAAATTGAAGAAAGTTTGAAGAGGGATTAAACCAATTAGTTATTAATGCATCTAAGAAAAACAAAATGAAAGACAGGGAAGAAATAGAACTTAACAACCTTATTCCAAAAGGAAATGGAGGGTTTTCGGTACCTGAGAATTATTTTGAAAATCTCAGTGATTCTATTATTCAAAAAGTTAATGACAATCAGGAAATAAAATTTTCACCTTCAACTAAATCTTTTACTGTTCCTGAAAACTATTTTGATACGCTTGAAAGTAATATTTTAAAAACTGTTAATCAAAGCGCAACCCAGGTTATATCAATTGTTCCTGAGAAAAAAATCAAAATAATTAACCTTAAAACATGGTTAGCAGCAGCTTCAATTATTTTGTTAGTTGGATTTGGCTTTTACAAAATGTCACAAAATAATAACACTAAAATTAATATTCAAACTGATTATTTTGCAGGTGTAAGCAACTCCGAAATCAATAATTACATTGCAGATGCAGAGATCAGTGATGATGAACTTCTCTCTTTAATACCTGCATCAGTGCTCGATAGTATTAGTGCTGAATATACTCCGGTAGTTGAAAATCACTCAAAATATGAATCTGAAATTACTGATGATGAGTTTAGTGTTTTAGCAGAAGATGAAGAATTTGACATATAAAAAATTATTATGAGACATTTATTTAAATACGCATTTCTAGTGATCACTCTTATTATTTCTAATGTTGCTTCTGCACAGGGAAAGGGTGACAAAGCCAAAAAACTTGATGAGTCAAGGAAGAAATATTTCAATGAAAAATTGTCCTTGACAGAAGAAGAGCAAAAGCAATTCTGGCCCGTTTTTGATGAGTATAAAGAGAAAGAACGAAAACTTTTAAAAACCTTTAAAGCCAAATACAAGAAAAATGATATTGTATTTATGGATGATAAAAAGGCTGAACTTTATTTGCAGGAATCTATTAAGTTAAAAGAAGATCAGCTTGCTCTGTATAAAGAATATGTCGAAAAATTCAAAAAGGCATTGCCAATAAAAAAGGTTGTAATGTTAGCTGTTGTAGAAAAAGAATTCAAACATGAAATTCTGAAAAGAGCCAAACAAAACGGAGGAGGCAAAGACACCCCTGAAGACGATTCTCCGGGTGAAGATTAATGCAATATAACTAAGGAAATGTTATCTTTGTACTTTAATTAAAAATTTGAACAGCCCTGAAGATAATCGTATAGCGAACAGAATTAAAACGGTTCGAAATCTCATAGAGACCTATACTTTTAAAGTTCCATTTCACCACCATTTTCAGTTTCATGCCCGTTCTAATAAGCAATGGGGTAGTTCGGATAGAAGATTTTACAGACATGCCTGTTATAGTTTATTCAGACTCGGAAAAGCGTTTCGTGATATGGATTTTGAAACAAAGCTTGCTCTTGGTTTGTATTTGAATTCAGATGACTATCGCGATTATATTCGTTTTCTGATTAAAGAAAAAAATATTGACTGGCTTTTGGATGATTCTGTTATTACAATTCAGAATAAAATAGAGAATATTCAAATTCATTTCCCTGAATTTAAACTGACAGATATATTTCCTGCGCTTGATGAGGTATCTGATTCGATTGATAAAGAAAAGTTTGTTGAAAGTATCTGGAAGCAAAAACGTGTTTGGTTAAAACCGGCTAAAGGATTGCTGAAAGAAGCAGAAGTGCTTCTTGAAAAAATTCATATAAATTATACTCTTAATGCCAATGCAATTGCGGTTGCAAATGGAGAGAACATAGAACCATTAATTAAAAAAGGACTGGCACAAGTTATGGATCTTAGTTCTCAGCAAGCAGCCGCAAAGGTTACAATTAATTCCGGTGAAAAAATATGGGATTGTTGTGCCGGTGCCGGTGGTAAATCATTGTATGTTGCAAATGAAAATGAAGGTGTGAATTTGTTTGCATCAGATTTGAGAAGTACTGCAATTGATAATTTATTAGAAAGGTTTCGCAGTATGAATTTAAAGCTGCCATTTTCAGCAGTAGCTGATCTTGAAATGCTACCACCCGATTTGTTTTTCACACATCCCGGAATTAGTCCTGTTACAGCAGGCAAAGGATTTTTTGATGCTATACTGATGGATGCACCCTGCACCGGAAGTGGTACCTGGGGTAGAACTCCAGAATATCTTCCAGTATTTAAAGCAATTGATATTGATGAAGCACACAACAAACAATTTGCACTGGCTTCATCTGTTTTGAGATTTTTAAAACCAGGCGGAAAACTGTATTATATAACATGTTCAGTTTACAAAAAAGAAAATGAAGATGTTGTAGAAAAACTGACTTTGATTCATGATTTAATAATTGAATCCTCAAACCTTATCACTAATGATGATGCTGATACTTTGTTTGTAGCTGTTCTCAAAAAAAAAATACAGGAGGAAAAATAATATGAATGATAAAATAGTAATTTATAAAAGGTTTTATAATCCTATGGAAGCCAATATGATTAAAGGTATTCTGGAAGCTCATGGTTATCCAAGTTTTCTTTCTGATGAAAATTCGATTACTGTGAATCCCTTTTATAATCAGGCACTCGGAGGGATAAAACTGAATGTGTTTGAAAAAGATATTGAAGATATCAATAAGATTCTGGAGTCAGAGAATCGTGAGATAATTGAGTAGTATTATTCGCCACATTCAAAAAGAATAATCTTTTCCGGTTTTGAATATTTGTAATCTGGTTGACTGAATTCACTCATATAAATTACTGAAAGTGTTTTAATTTTTCTTTCCGGATGTTTTTCGTTCCAGGTGCGCATTTTATAGTTACAGAAATAACCTCTCATAAAATCATGGTCGGCCAAAATATAATTTTCACCATATTTTCTCCAGCGGTCATTTGGACATGAGTATAATGTGCATTCAGTTTTATTAAATGTCAGCGTGTTTTTTGGATGAAGCAGATCGAAATGTTCACCTGAAAAAGTTGTGGCTTCATATATAAACCAACCATCGTCTTTAAAAACATTTGGTGCAAACATTCCCCAGCATTGATCTAGTCGGAGTGAGTAAGCAAGTGGTTTAATGTTTTCGCTGGGCTTAAATATTAATGATGGAATATTTGAAAGATTCCAATAAAATACAAACAGTACAAGAAATATGAGAATGCCTGTATTTACTTTGTCTGTAAAGGCATTCATCGCTTTTTGTGGCCTCCATTTGATTATATATTTTAATGGATATGCAATGCCATTAAAAGACTGAATAAATATTGGTTTTAATCTTGCTGTAATCCTGTCAAAATAGTCCAATGCAAAAGTTGGAAGAATACCGATTGTGCTTGTAATTCCTATTAAGAAAAATAAGCCTATAAATACCGTGAAACCATTGAATAGATGAAAACCTGTTATGAAAATAAAAGCAATTAATCTGAATAAACCATTTTTAAAAGGAAAGAAAAAAAGAAGCGGGACAAATAGTTCGAAATAATATGCAATTGCCGTCAATACTTTCATTAATTCAGGTTTGGTGTAAAAAAAATGTGATACGGGATAAGCAATCTGATCAAGACTATAGACATAATAAAGAGCTGTAAAATCTGTATTCCATTCTGCACCTTTTAGTAAAGCCGAACCTGTATAAACATAGCTGATTTGTAATAAATAGGCCAGTGTGGCCCAGTTTCTGATTTGAAGTGGCAATGAGTTTTCATTAATGTTATGTGTGCTGTCATAAGAATAGCGTGAACCCCAGGGAAGAAACATTGCCCAGAAAAGTGTTAATCTCAATAAATCATCACCACCTTGAAGAATGATCTCATTTCGGTTATGCAGAGACAACAGCATAATCCAGCTTAAGAATGTAAACAGTTTTGTGCGGTATCCTATAAAAAGCATTAACGCGCAGAAAAATGCAAAACAAAATATTAGAAACTGAACTTGCCAGAGACCACTGATTGTATGCAACGAAATGTAATAATCATTCCAGGCATTTTCAAAAATCATGCTTAATGGTGCAACTCCGGTATTGGAATAAAAAGCTTCGAGATCATTAAGACGGATACTTAAATCAAGCATAAGCAAAAATGCGATTCCGATTCGCATTAATGAGAGTGCTCTTATGTCCAGATTTAAATATTTCATTTATAAAAGTAAAACAGGTCATTCCGATAAACGAAACAACCTGTTTTTGTGCAACCCCAAAGATTATTTAATAACCGGTTGTATTTCCGGTTGAAGAAGTACTGCTTGTTGTAGAACCTGTTGTTCCGTTCGACTTAGTAGATGAAGTGCTTTTTGTGCTTTTAGTTGAAGAAGTACTTTTTGTGCTTTTTGTAGTTTTAGTTGAAGAGGTTGATGAAGTACTTTTAGTTGTTGAACCTGTTGAGCTGGTTGAACCTGTAGTTCCATCTGTCATAGATGTAGAATTTGTTGTGTTTGTAGTACGAGTTCCACTTGTTGAAGAAGTGCTACTTGTAGTTGCACCGTTTGAACCAGTAGAGTTGGTAGTTCCTGTAGTACCATCAGTCATGCTGGTTGAGTTGGTGGTACTGGTAGTCATTGTGGTGGATGTTGTACCTGTGGTGGCATCCGTAGTTGTTGTGGTAGAGCCCTTTTCAGACGATATTGTAGTGGCTGAAATTGTTGTAGTGCCAATCAATGCTAAAATTGATAAAAGCATAACGCTTGATGTAAACCAGAATTTTTTCATGTTTTATGATTTTTAGTTTGTGTTTTTAAATATTAGCTGATAATTTTAATTTTAATTTATCAAGTTAAGCTGTATAAATTTTAAAATTTGGCATATATTTATTGTTACAGCATTAGATAATAATATTATATTTAATCAATCTGTCTTTTGAAGTTTTCAGAATTTCATAACAATTTTTGCTGTTTTTAGTAATTATAATCATATAAATGTTTGTAATAAAGATGTAATCTATTGATCTTATTAAATTATTTATTTTGTTCAAAATTTAAAAATGCCTGAAGGACCATCCATAGTAATTGCAGTTGAATTGACAAAACAATTTACAGGAAAAAAAGTTATTTCTGTTTCAGGAAATTCTAAAATTGATTTTGATAGAACAACTGGTAAAAAGATAATTGATATTCGCAGTTGGGGGAAACATTATCTTTTGTGTTTTAAAGATTTCAGTATAAAAATTCATTTTCTTTTGTTTGGATCTTATACTGTAAATGAGAAGAAAGATAAGCCTGAAAAGCTGGGACTTCATTTTGCAAAAGGCGGACTTTATTTTTATGCCTGCGCAATAAAAATACTTGAGGGAAATATTACAGAGCATTTTAACTGGAAAGAAGATATAATGAGCGAAGAATGGGATTCTAAAATAGCAGTTAAAAAAATTAAAGATTTACCCAAAGAATTAGCTTGTGATATACTTTTAAATCAGGATGTGTTTGCCGGTGTTGGAAACATTATTAAGAACGAAGTTTTATACAGAGTGCATATTCATCCGGAAAGTAAAGTTGGTAAAATACCGGCTGCTCGCATAAGAAATTTAATTAAAGAAGCCAGACATTATAGTTTTCAGTTTCTGGATTGGAAAAAAGATTTTACTCTGAAAAAACAATGGTTGGCATATTCTCAAAAAAACTGCAAGAGGTGTGAACTTCCTTTAAGTAAAAAGTATACAGGTAAAACAAAACGTAAAACCTATTTCTGCACCAATTGTCAAATACTTTATAAATAAAACTATGACTCAATTCAGAATTGGTTGTTCAGGATTTTATAACAGACACTGGAAAGGTATTTTTTATCCAGACAAACTCCCGCAAAGGCTTTGGTTTGATCATTATGCAGAAAATTTTAATACACTTGAACTGAATGTAACATTTTATAAATTTCCAAGTGAAGCCATGCTGAATGTCTGGTATCAGAAAAGCCCTACTGATTTTATGTTTTCTGTAAAAGCTCCGAGGCTGATTACGCACTTAAAAAAATTCAATGACTGTAAATCACTTATCGATGATTTTTACCTTGCCTGCAGTAATGGATTACAAGAAAAACTCGGATACTTATTGTTTCAATTGCCACCATCTATTGTTTATAGTGAAGAAAAATTTATGCAGATTCTTTCACTCGTCAACACTAATTTTAGACATGTAATAGAATTCAGAAATGAAACCTGGTGGAGACAGGATGTTTATGATGCTTTAGCACAAAAGGGCATCACATTTTGTAGTGTCAGTCACCCGAAAATGCCGGATCTGATAATAGCAAATACAGATAATATTTATGTTCGTAATCATGGTGTTCCGGATATGTTTTATTCAGATTACAGTCCTGAAAAATTGCAGGCTTTAAAAAATGAAATAGAATTAAAAAATGTAAGCAAAGCTTATGTTTATTTCAATAATACTGCTGGTATCCACGGTATTTTAAATGCGGGACACTTCAGAGATTTAACAAATCTGATTTAAGTAATTAATCTTCAAGAATACCAAATTTTCCAGCGTGTAAATCAGAATAGGCCTGTTGTATTTCTTCTTTGGTATTCATTAAAAACGGACCGTAGGGAACAATTGGCTCATCAATAGGTTCGCCACTCAACACTAGAAATATACAATTATCCAGAGCTTCAATTTTAATTTCTGAACCTTCGTTTCCAAATAAAATAAAATGATCCTGTTCAGCAGTTTCTGCATCATTTATTTTAACAGAACCTTCAATTATCAGTATGCCTGTATTGTGAGTAGATTGAAATTTAAATTTAATTTCAGCGTCTTTAATCAGATGACAATTATAAACATTCATGGTGCTAAAGGTTAATGCTGAGCCTTGCACGTCTTTGTAATGCCCTGCGATCACTTCTACAGTGCCTCTTTCACCGGGGAGGTGGTATTTGTTCAAATTAGAATTTGTGATGCCTTGGTAGCGTGGTGCTGTCATTTTAAATTTTGCAGGAAGGTTTACCCAAAGCTGCACCATCTGAAACAGACCGCCTTCAAGACTATATTCTTTATCGTGGTATTCTTTATGAAGCACGCCGCTGCCTGCAGTCATCCATTGCACATCGCCTTTTCCTATAACACCACTGTTGCCGGCACTGTCATGGTGTGCTACTTTTCCCTGATAAGCAATGGTGACAGTTTCAAAGCCACGATGAGGATGTACACCAACACCACGAGGTTTTTCACTCGGAGGAAATTCTATTTTTGAACCGTAATCAAGAAGAAAAAATGGACTCATACGTTTGATGCCCATATCATAACCATTTGGAAAGAAATTATGCACCCTGAAGCCGTCACCTACCATGTGTGCAGGAGGTGGAGGAAGTATTTGTTGAATTGCTCTGAAACCGCTCATTGTGTTTTAAGTTTAGTACAAAGATAAATTTAAAGTTGTGATGTATAAATAATTTAATTCAGAGTCAAAAGAGCTTGGTAGATAGTATCGCAAATATTCTAATTTCTTGCAAAGCAAAAAATAATTCGCTTTCACCGAAGATACTTTCTATCTTTGTTTTTCAATAATTACAATGAAGTTACATACAATAAATACCGGATTATTCAAACTTGACGGAGGTGCTATGTTTGGAGTTGTTCCTAAAAGTATCTGGAAATCAATCAACACGCCCGACGACAACAATATGTGCACCTGGGCTATGCGTTGCCTGCTTATTGAAGATGGTAACAGACTGATGCTGGTGGATACCGGAATTGGTAATAAACAAAGCGATAAATTTTTTGGTTATTATGATCTACATGGTGATGATACACTTGAAAAATCTCTTAATAATCTGGGCTTTGGAAAAGACGATATTACAGATGTAATTTTAACTCATCTTCATTTTGACCATTGCGGCGGTGCAATAGAAATGAATGCTGATAAAACTGGTTACCAACCTGTTTTTAAAAATGCAATTTACTGGAGTAATGAAACTCATTGGAATCATGCTTTAAATAGCAATCCCCGTGAAAAACCTTCATTCCTTAAAGAAAACATTGAACCAATTGAACAAAGCGGACAGCTTAAATTTGTAAAAAATGCGGATGATATTCATCCTTCAGTAATAATGCGAACAGTAAGTGGTCATACAGAAGCAATGATGCTTCCTATAATTAATACAGGAAATGAAACTATTGCTTATTGCGCAGATCTTATTCCTTCTGTCGGGCATATTCCTGTAAACTATGTGATGGCTTACGATATTAAACCTTTGGATAGTATGGTTGACAGACAGAAATTTCTGGATGATGCACTGAAAAATGATTACACATTATTTTTTGAGCATGATCCTTCAATTGAATGTGCAAAGGTTAAGAAAAATGAACGTGGTCAGTTTTCTGCTGAAAGGACATTTATGCTGGAAGAAATTTAATTAAAGCCCTTTCATACTCAGCGCAATTCTTTTTCTGGCAACATCAATTTCCGTTACTTTTACAAGTACTTTCTGATTGAGTTTCACAACCTCATTCGGATCTTTAACAAACTTATCTGCAAGTTGTGAAACATGCACCAGTCCGTCCTGTTTCACTCCAATATCTATGAATGCCCCGAATTGCGTGATGTTTGTTACTATTCCGGGCAATAACATACCAATATTCAGATCGTCAATTTTATATATTCCC
>JACMRS010000131.1 GCA_014376345.1 Bacteroidia bacterium
AGTTTCATGGCAGGTTTTCCTTCTTCAAGTACCAAAAATGATTCGGTACTTTCAGATTTAACAATTCCTATTACATCTACTTCTTCTTCATCCAGATAAATGCCTTTAAAATGTGCAACATACAAAGCCCCTTCTTTATAACCAAGATTTTCAGAAAGTTCATAAAGTGCCCTGGCAATATTGATACTCGAAGGGAAAAACAGACCATTGCTGTCGAAAGTACTTTTTGCAGCAGCTTCAACAGGATTCACCGTTTCTTCTGACTTGATAAAACTGTAAAATTCGGGAGCTGCAAAATTTCCCAGAAAAAATTTATGCAATAAGTCGTAAAGTCTGATATCGCTTGTATCAATAGGTGCACCCGAAAGCTGCAACTCATCTCCTATTGCTTTATTTCCGACAATATGAACAGTGACTGCCTGTAAGGAGGCATTGGAATAATCTACCATAATAGCGCAAAAATATAGAATTTATCTGCGGCATCATTATTTAAATGTAAGGATCGTTATTTTTGCAGCTATGGGGACGCTTGTTTCAAATATTTCTTACTGGGAAAAAGCATCACTGCTTAATGGCTTCGACTTTATCATCGTCGGCAACGGACTGATTGGCAGCCAGATTGCAATTAAACTTAAAAAGAAATATTCTTTAAAAAAAATAGGATTACTCGACCGTAGTCCTTTTTCAGCAGGCGCCAGCACACGTAATGCAGGATTTGCCTGCTTCGGCAGCATAACCGAATTAATGTCTGATTGCAAGTACAGTTCAGAAAGCGATGTAAGTGAATTGGCAGAAAAAAGATTCAAAGGCATTAGCTTGTTAAGGTCAGAATTTGGAGATAAAAATATTGGCTATAAAGCAACCGGAGCATGGGAAATCTTTACTTCCCGCCAGGAAAAAGATTATGAAAACGCTTTTGATAACATCCACTATTACAACAAACTTCTTGAAAATGTAACAGGCGAAAAAGAGACTTACCAGGCACATTCCACCTCACAATTCGGATTTAATGATTCGGGAAATGGACTGTTAAATAAAGCTGAAGGACAACTCGATACCGGAATGCTCTATTCAACAATAGCAAAAACGGTTTCAGAACTGGGCATAATTCCATTATATGGATTAACAATTTCAAGCTATAAAGAAAACAATACAGGAGTTACAATTCAAACTTCCGAAGGCTATCAATTGCATTGTGAAAGACTGATTTTAGCGACAAATGCATTTACCAAAAATCTACTTCCTTCAGCTGATATTGTTCCGGCAAGAGGGCAGATTTTAATCACAAAGCCTTTTGAAAAAGTACCTTTTAAAGGAACTTTTCACAGCGAAAGCGGATATATTTATTTCAGGAATGTTGGCGACAGAATTCTGATTGGAGGCGGTCGCAATAATTTTATCAAAAATGAAGAAACTCATTCAATTGAAAACAGTAAAGAAGTAACCGTTTTTCTTGAAAATTATCTGAGAGAATTTCTTCTACCCGGCATTCCCTTTAAAATTGATATGCAATGGAGCGGTATTATGGCAATGGGAAAGCAGAACAAAATGCCAATGGTAGAAAATATTTCCGATAGGGTATTTGCATGTGTCAGAATGGGAGGTATGGGCGTTTCATTAGGACCGGTACTTGCAGTTGAAGTATGCAATTTAGTTTCAAATTCATAAATAAAACACCTTACAAGAAAAACCTTATAAATGCAAAAGTCCCGACTATTCGCCGGGACTTTCATTATTAAAAAATAAAAAAAAACTATAAAAAGATCTTATTTTCTTGCTTTAATATCAAAGCCAATTTTAATTTCGTCTTTGATAAACTTGTCTTTCAATTTTGCTACCATTGCAGGTGAAGCAACTGTTTTACTATTATATTTGATATCCCACTGAAGTCTGTCAATTGTAACAGTACCTTTTGTTTCAAGATTATCACCTTCAGTCATAACTTTCGCCGGGAAAGAGATATTTTTAGTAATACCTTTAATGGTCAGATTACCGGAAATCATATTGGTGTTGCCTGCAGTATCGTTAGTTAATGCACTTACATTAGTGATTTCAAATTTAGCTGTAGGCCATTTTTTTGTATTGAAGAAATCAGTATCATTTAAATGTCTTATAAGTACTGCTTTGTTAGCAGTGTCTGTAATATCACTATTCTTAATTGAAGTAAGATCTATAACAAAACTTCCCGCAGAAATAACTCCCATTTTTGCGGTAAAAGTACCTTCCGTAATATTTACTGTACCGTTGTGGCTTCCACCTGTTTTATAACCTTCCCAGGTTACCATGCTGGCATTTTTATCGATATTAAATACTGTACCATTTGAATCAACAGCAACTGATTGCTGGTCTGTGGCTTCTGTTGCAGTAGGGTTGTTGCAAGATGCAAGGACAAGACCACCAATTACCATTAGAATTATTTTTTTCATGTTTTTTATTTGTATTTTTATTTAAAATTGAGTGCAAATTTAAGTAAATTAAATGTTATAACATATAAATAATTTTTATACATTATAATAAAATTCAATAAACTTAAATTTAAGACATAAACCTGTTGCCTACCCAGACAAAACGTTTGGTAATAAACTCAGGACTGGTAAAGCTTGCATTGCCGGCAGGATTTCCTCCGGTAACATGGAAATCAGAAAAAGCAGCATGTTGATTTACAAAAGCAGCACCGGTAAAATTAAAAGAAACCGGTGTAAACGTATTATTCATAGTTTCTTCAATAAAATTTGCGCGAGCCTCATGAATGCAGTATGCAAGGCAAGTAATAGCACCATGTTCTGCTGCAGAATTTGCAGTAAGCTCCAGACTTTCTTCAAAAGATTTTGTTTTAACAACAAAAACAATTGGTCCAAAATATTCATTCATAAATACAGCCTCAGACTCAGAATAAGTTGTCAGAACTGCTGGAGATAATGTTCTTGCATTTTCAAATTCAGGGTTTGCGATTGCTATTGAATCAAGAATTAAAGTAGCACCATTCATTTTAGCATTTTTCACACGCTTTATAGTTTCCTCATTTTGAATGGCACCAAGCGTTCCTGGTCCTGATTTAGGATGCAGCGCAAGATTCTTAACCGCAGTAGCAAATATTTCAACAAACTCATCGAAGCTTACAATACCGCTTGGCGTTTCAATACCAGTTTCAGCAATATAAATATTTTGCGGAGCAGTACACATCTGACCAGAATAAAGACTTACTGAAAAAGCAAGATTTTGAGCTACAGCATTGATATCATTAGCAGAATCAAGAATAACTGAATTGATTCCCGATTTTTCTGTAAAGCATGTTTTATTTAAAGATTCAATGTAATTTCCGAAAGGAGAATTGCCCGTATAATCAATTAGTTTAACATTTTTATTCTCAGCCAGTACTTTAGTAACGGGTGAATCCATAGTATCTGCAGCAAGCTGAACCGTAAACGGATCAATACCGTTTTCAATAAATATCCTCTGAATTTCAGAAATATAAATAGCAATTGGAAGTACCGCTTTAGGATGTGGCTTTACTATTACAGGATTTCCGGTAATCAAACTTGCATAAAGTCCCGGAACAGTATTCCAAGTTGGGAAAGTAGAGCAACCTATAACAAGACTAATACCTTTAGGAATAGCCTTAAAATTCTTTTTCAAAACCAGATCAAATTTGCCCATAGATTTGGTCCATTCAACTTCCGAACTAAATCGTGTCAACTCCTCGTAACCCATTGAAATTACTTCAAGCGCCCTGTCATTTGCATGTGGCCCCGAAGCCTGAAAAGACATCATAAAAGACTGACCTGTGGTATGCATGGTAGCGTAAGCTATTTCGAAAAATTTCTCTTTTAATGCATCAAGTGTTTTAATAAGTACATCAGCACGTGCAGCAACAGACATTTCAGACCAGGAAATTTTAGCACTTTTCGCCCTTGATATTAAAGTCGGAACATCATAAATTGGATAATTTACACCAATGCCAGTTTGAAGATAAGGCGAAACTTCTGCACCATACATTGAAATATGATCTGTGAAATTATTTGGATTATAATCTGTATTCAGCAAAGCCTGAAAAGCAGCAAGCCCTTTCTCCATGCCATCTTCCGGGTAGGCTTTAGGTGATTCAGGATACTGCGAGAAAAAATTCCTTGATTTGTGAGCCGCCATTGCAGCCTCTAATATAGTTTGTGAATTGGTTGACATCGTTTTAAAAATGACTTCAAATTTAACCCTTTAAGATCACAAAAAAAAGCAGGATAAACAATGAAAGTGCATTGTGTGGAAAGAAATAATGCGGGCGTTTCCCCGGCGGCAAATTGGTATTTTTAAAGTTTACATTTAACCTGGCCGCCGGGGCCGGGCACTCCCCTGCAACTCCTCGCCCCCACACACCAGCCCACCCGAGCTGTGGGGTTTCCGGTACGTTCCCTAACGCAGGTACGTAAATTCTGTAGAGTATTACACATATTTAAGTAATTCTTCAACAAGTCTAAATACCGTAGTTGAAGACTCTTCTTTTGCTAGATTAGTATGATCTAAAAGATCATAATTCCTTTTTGCTCTTGAAATTGCTAATCGCTTCCTCTCCTTATTTGTTTTTTCATCTATTCCATCAAGCACTTCAAAAATTTCTGCGGTTATGATTTTATTGCCTTCTGCATCGTATGTTAGTCCAAAAGGTTTTAAAAGCTGATTGATTTTAAAACTGTAATCATTTCTATTCATTCCGCCACCTTGATGATCGTCAAAATGAATAATAAACCAATATTCAAAAGCCTGATTTGAATATGCAACACCAAAACCTTTGCTTTCAGCAAGTGCTACAGCATCATTGAAGTTTTTTGCTTGTTTAGCATTATCTGGTTTAGGGTCTGCATCAAAAACACACCAAACTTCGTCGTATGATTTTTCCTTTGATAATTGAATGGCTCTTTTTACCAAAGAAATTGTATTATATCCTTCTCCTACTGGTTTAATTGTCGCAGAGGACAACTTAAATTGTCTAAAATAAGATGGTTCTGTATTTTCTCCTTCGCAAACAATTAAAATTGTAGGTTTTACAAGTTTTTTTGCTTCAGCTCTTTCCAAAAGTGGCTCCGCTCTTCTTTTTGTTTTTAAAGTTTCTTTGTGAGCTAACTTTGAAGTTATTTGGTCGGCTTTTTTATTTTTCATTTTCATCTTTTGGTAATAGATTTTAATGAATTAAATTGTCAAAGAATCCAAGAAATGGAACAGCTCCATATTTACCTCTAATATAATTATCCTCAAAAGCTTCATTTTTTCTAACCTTGTCAGATTTAAAATCAGCTAAAGAATAAAGTTTAGCTTCACCATATTTATCCTTTTCTGTAAACCAAACTTGGTCTTTTCTGAATAAACCCGAACTTAATAAATTGGTGTCGTGAGTATTAAAAATAAGTTGAGCATTTTTGGGGTTAAGTTTTTGGGAATTAAATAGGGAAACAATTTTGCAAACCAGGTTTGGGTGAAGTTTTGAATCTAATTCATCAACAACAAGTGTATAACCATTTTCAATTGCATCTAAAACGGGACCAGTAAGTGCAAAAAACTTTCTTGTTCCGAATGATTCATCATCATCAAGAGAAAAGCTTATATTTCCAATATGTTTTTTTGAATTGTCAAATTTTTTATGAGTAGTCAAAATATCAGAAAAGAATTCCATTTTGTCTTCTTTTGATTGTTTCAAAATCATTTCTCTTATATCTTTTGGCATCTCATTTGGAAGTTCTGTAACATCCAACATTTCAATTTTGATATCTTGAATTCCTAAATCTGCCGCTTTAAGTAAATTAAGAATTCTATCTTTATGTTTAGGGTCTTTTAGTTTATCCATTGTGTAACCCTGATAACCCTCCTCTTTAAGCCCTGAGATAGTTTTTAGATTCTTGAACCATTCTATAATATTTTCGCAGGTTGCGTCATTAAATTGTGCGGCAACTGAAAGTAGTAATGCGTTATTTCTGATTAAATCTTCACGAACTAAAGTTGTTCCTTTAGGAAAATTTCTTTTATGTGTGTCGAATTTCTGAAAGTCACGGTAGAATAGTTCTACTTCTTTTGTTTTTGGCTTGTGATACAACCACTCAGAAACAATTTTGTCTTTGTCAACTTCAAAGCCATAACGAAACATTCCTTTCTTATACAAAAAAATTACTTCAAATTCACTAGGCTGATTCTCACTTTCATTATTTAATTTGAACGGTTCGACATCAATTTCTTCTCCTTTTTGACTTTCTTTTGAAGATTTAATAGCAAAACTTTTCATAAACATTAATGCCTCAATAAATTTACTCTTACCACTAGCATTAGCACCGTAAATAACAGCACTCTTAAGTATTCTAAGATTGAAAATATTGCTTTCGGAAATGTTTTCTGATTCTCGTGTTTCTTTGTCGTAATTAGATGCGATCAGGCTTAATGTTGCCTTTTCTTTAAATGTTCTAAAATTTCGAACTGAAAATTGAATTAACATAATAAGTTGTTTTATTGCGAATTATTTGCAAATATAGTCGCTATTTTACAAGTTTTGTTATTTTAATGCCTTTTTAGATATTTTTTTCGATATTCCAACTTCAAATGCCGTTTTTAAGACAATTGATAGCCCATTATATCAGAAAATAAGGTTTGACTTCATGTGGGTCTTTAACAGAAATTAAAAAATCAGAAATCAAAAATTTATCAATCCAATCTGAATCTGTAAGGTCGTTCTTCCACACATTGATACTAACGCAGGTACGTAAATTTTAGAAAACATCCTGAATTTAAAAACGATGACGGTTTGCAGGTGAAATGCATTACAAAACTCATATGATTGGTAAGGAGATTCTTCACTGCATTTAGTATTGAAGGAATACCTTCAACTAAATTATGCTCAAAATGACAAAACCCTCAAAATTTCAAATCTAAAATCAAGAATCTGAAATCAAAAAATCAGAAATCAGAAATTCTCTCTCAAGTTATTCGCGTAGGAGATTCTTCACTTTCCACGGCTGAGCCGGGACAAGCTATTCTGTGGTAACGGAGTACCATTAACAGAATTACGCTCAAAATGACAAAATCCTCAAAATTACAAATCTCAAATCAGAAATTCTCTCTCAAGTTATTCGCGAAGGAGATTCTTCACTTCATTCTGTAGTAACGGAATACCGTTAACAGAATTACGCTCAAAATGACGGATCTTTGTATGACTATGGGTTGCTAAACAAAACCCTCTCCTTGGGAGAGGGCAGGGTGAGGCTTTACGCGAATGACAAT
>JACMRS010000132.1 GCA_014376345.1 Bacteroidia bacterium
CCCAAGGAGAGGGTTTTGAGATAATGCATACGATTTTGTCTTGGCTGAGCCGAGAGAACTGAAGAATCTCATTCCCAGGATAAATTGATTTCTTATAATTTCCTAAGTGTTGCAATGGGTTGAAACCCCGAATCAAACTATTCAGTAGTCCTCCGGTTAAAACCGGAGGCAATTCATATTTAATAACCAAAGAATACTATTTCAACACCTCAATAACCTTCTCCGCAATCAGCCTTCTTCCCAACTGTCCGTAATGCTCTGTCGTCCAGTTTTTTTCGGCAAAATCATAACCGGGAACGGTTTCTAGATTATCTACAACTATTGCCCCCATTTTAGTGTAACGCTCAACCAGCAAATCTCTGTTTTGTCTCATCAGAAATACCAGGTCTTTGCCAACAAGACTGTCTGCATAATGCATATTTTCACTCAAAATATTAAATACCAGTTTCAGCTTTTTTTCTTTGGCTGTTTTTACAATATTGTCCAGATCTTTAATCCGTGGATTGGTAGCAGTATTTATCTGAAAAGCATAAGCTTTTATATAATGGTCGGCCAGTTCGCGTTTTGGAAAATCTTCCGTGCCATCTGCCTTAATATGTTTAGGAGCAAAACACCAGTCTTTAAGTGTTTTAAATTCAAATTCATACGGAAACCTTAGCGTATCATGTTCCCAGGCATACCACATTCTTTTATCACGTACTTCTTCAGTTACATTTTCATAACCGTGTAATGATACCATTAAACGGTTTATCATTGGCGGTCGTGGCATATAAAATGCTTTTTCCTGCTGAAGCGCTGTTTCATTTCTAAAATTAATACAAGCCTGATCAAGTGTCCTCATATTTAGAGTAACGATAATGGTTTTCACTTTACTGTCTTCAGAAATCTGTTGAATGACAGGCAAATACATCCCTGCGTGAAAAGCACTCTGGTTTAAAGTACCAACTGTATGACCGGGTAAACCGGATTGAATCATTTCACTGATGGTGCGTCTGTCGGTATCTCCTTCACTGATCCAGAAATTAGAAGATTCTCCGAAATAAAGAATGTCTGACTTGTTTTGTGTCTCAAGTAAAGAATAAAGTAAACTGCCATGTTCCTTCAAATCATTTAACATAAAAAGTTTCTTATAAGCAATGCTGCTAACAAACAGTATTGCTAAAATAATCAGGATGCGGATGCTTATTTTTCTTACCATTTAAAATCGGAAATAAATGAATGGATGGGCAGTAGTACCACTTAAAGCTAGAATGCTGAAAATCATAAAGCCATAAACAATCCAGCGTTTAACGGGGTGAAGCGTTTCGCAATAATGATCAAATCTGCTGCGGGAAAGTAAAAGGTCGGTGAAAATGAAGAATGCTAACAAAACAAGCATTTTAGGTTCGAAAACTGGTAGAAACTTTGCACCTTCTGCTGGATTGAAAATGGCGTTAAAGATTGCTTTTACCTGTTCTAAATCTGAAGCCCTGAAAAATATCCAGGCAATAGTTACAACAATAAATGTTTTGGCAGCTCCCAGCATTGGAAACTTTTCTGATAATATAAACCTGCTTTTAGTGAACCTTTCTATCAGGTAAAATAGTCCGTGAATACCACCCCAGATAATAAACGTGTAATTGGCGCCATGCCATAAACCGCTGAGTAAAAAAACTATCAGTATATTGATGCACCATCGCATTAAATTAACTCTGTTTCCTCCAAGCGGAATGTATACATAATCTCTGAACCAGGAAGTTAATGAAATATGCCAGCGTTGCCAGAATACTGTAATAGATGAAGCTGAATAGGGTGTTCTGAAATTGTCAATCAGTTTTATGCCGAAAAGCCGGGCGGTACCCTGAGCGATTAATGTGTATCCTAAAAAATCGGCATAAATCTGAAACGAAAAAAACACGCAGCCAAGCATGACACTCGGACTGCTCCACCTGGCCGGATTTTCATAGATTTTATCAATATACCATGAAAGATTATCAGCCACAGCCATTTTAACAAAAAAGCCATAAAGCATCAACCTGAAACCATTTGACAGATTTTCATAAATGATGCTGTGCTTTTCTTTTAACTGAAAATTTAGCTGAGAGAAACGCTCAATCGGTCCGGCAACCATTTGCGGAAAAAAAGCCACAAACGTGGCGTAACGGCCTAAATGTGGTTCAGCTTCTGATTTACCTCTGTAAACATCAATAACATAACTGATAGATTGAAAAGTGTAAAATGAAATACCTACAGGAAGCGTTAATAAAAGGTCTTTAGCAAGTCTGTGATTATCCATAAACCCTTTTACTTTTTCAAAATCTCCTAAAAAGAAATTGAAGTATTTGAAAACAAAAAGTACTGCCAGATTTGTAAGAACAC
>JACMRS010000133.1 GCA_014376345.1 Bacteroidia bacterium
GAAAGAAAATATTTTCCTGCTAGAAATGTCCTGTCAATTCGGGCAAAACACTCGCTGAAAAATGCAGATGGAATTGCAAGTACGACAAGCTCTGAAGCCGAAACAGCCATATTAATATCGCTGTAAAGATGCACTTTATTTAAGTCAATAGTTACATCACTCAGATATTTCGGATTGTGTGCATGACTGTTAATGTAGGCTACATCCTCAGGATTTCTCAGCCACCAATGTATTTTAAGTTCTTTTTCGGGAGATGAGAGCATTTTAACAATAGCCGTTGCCCAGCTTCCACCACCTATTACTGTTACTTCGCTTAAACTATTCACAAATGCGAAGTAACATATTTTTACCTGAAAAGCCTTGAAATATACTCTATTTTGAAAGACTTGAGAAGGAAGTCTTCTCAGGAAAATCAAACTGCAGACTGCTCAGATGCCTGTACATGCCATGTTCTATAGCTGTAAGCGCTTCGTGTGTGCCTTGTTCTATTATGGTGCCCTTATCTAATACCAATATTTTATCGGCATTCCTTATTGTACTAAGTCTGTGTGCAATAACAATGCTTGTGCGGCCTTTCATCAATTCATCCAATGCATCCTGAACAAGCTTTTCACTTTCACTGTCAAGAGAACTGGTAGCTTCATCGAGAATCAAAATGGCTGGATCTTTTAAGATGGCTCTTGCAATTGCAATTCTTTGCCTTTGCCCACCTGAAAGCTGTATTCCACGTTCACCAACCATCGTTTGATACCCTTCAGGAAATCCTGTAATAAAATTATGTGCGTTGGCTCTCTTTGCGGCTTCTTCAACCTGATTTAGAGTTGCAGCTGAATTACCATATAAAATATTTTCATACACAGTACCGCCAAACAATAAAATATCCTGTGGCACCAATGCAAGATTCTGTCTGAGTTGTTCCAGTGTGAAATTCTCAGCAGGCATGCCATCAAATGAAATAGAACCTTTACCCGGTTTATAAAAAGCCAGCAATAATTGTGCGATGGTAGATTTTCCAGAACCGCTCGAACCAACTAACGCAATTTGCTGACCGGCTTTTACTTCAAATGAAATTCCTTTCAACACTTCTACATCCTGTCTTGAAGGATAACTGAAATGAACATCTTTTACTTCAATATTTCCCTTAAGATGAATGTTTTCAGAGTTAGTAGAAGCTAAAGTACTCCAGAGTTCAGATTCATTGCTTTCGCGTAATATTTCCCGAACACGCTGTGTGGCGCCTATAGTTTTCTGCACCTGACTGAACATATCTGCAAAACCTGCAAATGTGCCACCTACAAATGCTGAGTATACCACAAATGCCACTAAATCACCATTCTCTAAAGTGCCGGCATGTATCATATTCGCGCCTTCCCAGATAACAAAAGCAATGGCACCAAATACTGTAAAAATCATACTCGATACAAACAGACCTCTGTAAGTAGCGTTTTTAATTGCAAAATTTACCAGCTCACTGATACTGCTCTGGTAACGTTTAGTTTCAAGTTTTTCACTAGTGAAAGCTTTAACAACAGTAATCCCGTGTAATGCTTCATTTACCACATTTCCAGACTCGGCAAGCATGTCTGTTTCCTTTCTCGAAAGTCCTCTTATTTGTCTGCCAAATGCAACTGCTAAAATAGCAAGCAATGGCACTATCGCTAACATAATAAAAGCAAGCTTTTGAGAAATATAAAAAATAAGAAATATACCGATGATTAAGGTCATAATACCTCTCAAAAATTCAGCAAGTACAAATGAAATGGTATCTTGAATCTGTCCGGTATCAGCAGCAATTCGGCTGTTTAGTTCACCTACTTTCTGACTTGAAAAAAAAGAAAGCGGCAGATTCAAAAGTTTAGAGAAAAGATCTTTTCGCAAATCTGCAGTAGCTTTTGTTCCCGACTGAGACAGCATATAAAGTCTCATGTAAGAAAAAAGAAACTGAAAGCCGAGCTGAATAAATACAAGCAATAAAATGGTATTTAAAGACCATGTGCTAGGCTTAAAATTGATACCATTAAAAGCTTTTGAAAGACTTCCGGTCATTTGCGATCCTTGAGTTGTTCCTGTTGCAGCATTTACCATTTGACCCACTAAAAAAGGGAACAACATAGTACTTACTGCAGACAATGCTATAAATACCAGTCCGCCAATAAAGTATCCTCTATAAGGTTTTAAATATCTGAATAAAATCAGCGATTCTTTAATAGATTCCCTGCTGATTTTTGCCTTAGGCATATCACGGTCTGGTCTTGGTCCCGCCATTTTTTTCTAAATCTTAAAATAAATTAATTAATAAGCCAGCTGAGGCACAACCCTTGGCTGATAATTCTTTGCTTTTTCAGCAATTGCTTTGATATGTTCCGGTGTTGTGCCGCAGCATCCACCAACCATATTTACCCAACCATTTGACATAAACTGTTCAACTACTTTTGCCATAGCTTCCGGACTTTCATCATACTCGCCGAATTCATTTGGTAGTCCCGCATTGGGATATGCAGTTGTGTAAGCCCAGGCTACCCTGTCCAGCTCCTGAATATGCGGAATCATATCTTTAGCTCCAAGCGCGCAATTAAGTCCGATACTGATTGGTTTTGCATGAGAAACAGAGTTCCAGAAAGCTTCAGGAGTCTGTCCACTCAATGTTCTTCCGCTGGCATCGGTTATTGTACCTGAAATCATTACCGGCAATTCAATTCCTTTTTCATTGAAAAGTTCCTGAATTGCAAATAATCCGGCTTTCACATTGAGGGTATCTGTTACTGTTTCTAATAAAAGCATGTCTGATCCACCTTCAATTAAGCCTCTTGCCTGTTCTCTAAAAGCAACTACAAGATCTTCAAACGTAACTGATCTGAAACCTGGATTATTGACATCCGGCGACATTGATGATAACTTAGTAGTAGGACCCATGGCACCTGCTACAAACCTTGGCTTGTCCGGTGTTTTTGCAGTAAATTCATCTGCTGCTTCACGGGCAATTTTTGCTGCTTCGAAGTTCATTTCATACACAATATCTTCCATGTGATAATCTGCCATAGAAACACTTTGTGCGTTAAAAGTATTGGTTTCAATAATATCAGCACCTGCTTCAAGAAACTGTCTGTGAATATCACCAATAATTTGTGGTTGGGTCAGCACAAGAAGGTCATTATTTCCTTTAAGGGAGTGAGGAAAATCTTTAAATCTTTCACCTCTGTAATCCTCTTCGGAAAGTTTATATGTTTGAATCATTGTGCCCATAGCACCATCAATGATCATAATTCTTTTACTTAAAATATCGTGAATATTCTCTTTCATTATTTCAATTTTACCTGCAGTAAAATCTAACTGCATTTACAGATGCAAAAGTAATATTAAAATATGGCAGAAACACACTGTTTTATCGCTGTAATAAGCAGTTACAACGCTTTCTATTCACCACCGCTAAGCTCAGAAATTGTTTTGAAAAGCGACTTATTGAAACTCACGTTAAAAGTGAATGCACTGATACCATTGTTTCTTGCTGTTAAAACACCTGAAACCTTTCGTATTCCGCTTAAATTAGCAGCTGCAGGAAATGCATTTATTAAATTATCCATGCTGACATTAAAATTCAGAATGTCATTGCCATTTTTCCCTGAATAAATCTTACTTCTTTTAAAATAGCGTCCATGTTCAAAGTGGTTAGTTATCTTACAAAGCCAGGGATTTGCTGAAGAATCAATATATAAAAACCAGGGAGTAATAATTTTAGATTCAATCAGGTATTTAATATTTGAATGGGATTTGATTGCAAAAAAGGATTCACAAGTCTGAAGAGTATCTGTGATTACTTCTTCTCTTTCTATTGAATTAAAATTTTCATCGTAATTTTGACTGATTATGGTTTTATTTGCAATACGAACTCCCGCATATTCAATAGAAATTGGTCCTTTAATATCATTTATTAACTCTGAAATATTACTAGAGTAAGATTCTGAAGGAATTTTTAAATGCAAAGTATTCATTACTAATTCTGTATAAAATCCAGCTAATTTATTCATATCCGGATCAGAAAAATCAACCTGTAATCTTATTCCGCTGCTTGTGTCGGTTTCCGGAAAAGTTACCGGGTTTAAATCCGTTGCAGTTTTTCCATCAACCGCTATCATTCCATTTGTAACAAAGTTTCCTTTTTCAATAAAAAGTGAACCCGCCATTTTTTTAAATGTAATGTTTCCCATAACCTTACTATCCAACGAACCGTAAAATGTTCCGACAGCACCCGGTTTTTCAAACATCACCCTGAAAAGAGGCTGTTCCATTATTGAATTTTTAGGCTTGGCTTCAATTGTGGAAGCAATTTCTTTTTCTGTAAATTCTGCACCTTTAAACCCTTTAACGGGCATAATTACCGCAATTCCTGCATGCCATACCAATCTGAAATTATCCCTTAAAGAAATAACATATTTATAATCTTTTTTATCAGTAATTGGTGAAAAAGTACCTGCAGGAACTTTAGTTTTAATATAATTCTCAAAAACATCTTCATTGTTAAGTTCAAAAAGAACACAGGCCATGTCATCTTTAGAATAGGCAATCAGATCTGAATATAAATTGATACCCAGATCTGTTGGATCGGATATATTTTTAAAATAGTGAAATTGTTTTATTTTTTGAATAACGCCGCTATCCGGTTTTTCGGAAGACTGAGACTGAAGAGCAACAAAAAGTTTTTTGGTATTAATAAATACTACCGATTTAGCATCTGCAGGCACATAGTAAGGAAGTTCACTTGGCTTATGATAACGAAAATACAGAAACGCAATTACACCTGCTGCCATAATAAGCGCAAGAACAGAAATACGTATTGCAGTTTTTTTAATACCCATCAATAATATTCATTTGTTTAAGTAATTCAAATATTTGAGACAGAGCATTTGCTTCACCATCTTTAAAATTAACTGAAAGTGTAGATTGAATAGAATTATTCTTAACTTTTTCAGAAATAAAATCCATGCTTTTAAACCTGGAAGCGAGGGTTTCCAGTTCTTTTATACCTGCATCAGACCCATATA
>JACMRS010000134.1 GCA_014376345.1 Bacteroidia bacterium
AGAATAGGGCGTTCCTTCAGATTTGTCAGTAGCCTGGCAATAGTTTATATAGTTTTTTACACCTTCAGGAAATTCCATCAGATTGCCTTCATTAACAGAATAAATAGAGCCGGTTTCAGGGATTTTAATATTCGGATGGGACAGACAGAATTCCATAATTGAATCATCAAGAGTGAAGCCATTGACACCGTTGCCGGTTGTATATATAAACATGGTTGATGAACCATAAATTATGTAGCCTGCTGCAACCTGACTGATGCCTTTTTGAAAAATATCTTTCAGATCAACAGGTTTATCCGGGGATAGTCTTTTATAAATTGAAAAAATAGTTCCGATAGAAGCATTTACATCAATATTAGATGAACCGTCAAGTGGGTCCATAGCTACAATATATTTAGAATTTTCACAGCCTTCGCACCAGTAAATATCATCAATTTCCTCAGAAACAACTGCCACACATTCACCGCTGTTCTCAAGTAAACTGATAAATGTATCATTGGCGATTACATCCAATTTTTTCTGCTCTTCACCTTGAATATTAGTACTGCCAAAGTTTCCTAAAATATCAACCAAACCTGCTTTGCGCACGTCTCTGTTGATCATTTTAGCACCCAGTTCTAAATTTCTGAATATTTTTGAAAGTCCCCCTTTTACTATCGGGAACATGTTTTGCTGATCGGCGATAAACTGGCCTAATGTTGTTATACTGTTGATTTTCATGAAGAATTCCTGTGGAATTGACCACCGCAAAAATAAGGCTTTAATAGAACTATTTTTACCGTGACAAATTAAATGTTAAGTCAAACAACTATTTTTGCAATCTAAACAAAAATGAAAGTTTTTAAATTCGGGGGGGCTTCTGTAAAAGAAAGCAAAGCGGTAAGAAATGTTGCTGAGATATTAGGCCGTTATAAAAGTGGTGAACTGTTAGTGGTAATATCAGCAATGGGCAAAACAACGAATAGTTTGGAAAATCTTGTGAATGCTTTTTATTCAGGAGATACAGACATCAATCCGATTTTTGCTGAAATAAAGGCGTTCCACTACAATATTATTTCTGAGTTAATTCCTGATTCAAAGGCACCAATTCATACTGATATTGAGGATCTTTTTCTTGAAATGGAATGTATGCTCGAAAGAGGAGTGGGAAAAGATGATTATGACATGATTTATGATCAGATTGTTAGTTACGGAGAGCTTATTTCTACCCGAATCGTCAGCGATTATCTGCAAAGCGCAGGTATTAGAAATAAATGGGTAGATGCGAGAAATTTCATCATTACAGACAGTACTTACCGCGAAGGACGCGTAAACTGGGAGGAAACGTCCAGAATTATTGACCGTAAACTGAAACCGATTGCTGAACGCAGTCTTGTTATTACTCAGGGTTTTATTGGAAAAGATAATTTTAACAATACAACAACCCTTGGAAGGGAAGGATCTGATTATTCTGCTGCTATTTTTGCTTATTGCCTTAAAGCCGAATCATTAACAATCTGGAAAGATGTAGCTGGTGTGATGAATGCCGATCCTAAAAGACTTGCAGATGCAGTAAAACTAGAGCAAATTAATTACAATCAGGCAATTGAGCTGGCATATTATGGCGCTTCCGTTATTCACCCTAAAACCATTCAACCGCTTCAAAGCAGTGATATTCCTTTATATGTCAGCTCGTTTATCAACCCTGATGAAAAAGGCACTGTTGTCAATAACGACCGTTCAGGCGGACTGCCATCATGCTATATTTTTAAGGATGAACAATCTTTGATTTCGGTTTCAACACGCAACTTTTCATTTATTGCAGAAGACAATTTAGGAGATCTGTTTACTCTGTTTTCAGAATGCAGAATCAGAATTAATGTGATGCAGAATTCAGCCATTAGTTTTTCAGTTTGTGTTGATACTGACGAACGTAAAATTAATATGTTGAAGGAAAGACTTTCAGAGGATTTTATTGTTTCGGTTACTACAGGTTGTATGCTTGTAACTGTTTATAATTCTAACGACAAAGATGATCTTGTGCCTGTCATTGGCAC
>JACMRS010000135.1 GCA_014376345.1 Bacteroidia bacterium
AGCTTTATATCGACGAGGACGATTGGGAATAATATCCTGAAATTATAATAAAAAAGCAGCTTTCAGGAGCTGTTTTTTTTGTGAGAAAATTAATTCAATTTATAACACTATTAAATCAAATTTATCATATTTGAAAATTTTTACACTCATATCATATACTTTAATTCTTGTTTCTTGCAACCATAAAAACACAGTTACAGAATTTTATGGAAATGGCTGTGTAAGATTGAAATACGAAGCTGTTGATAGCATTAAAAATGGAAAATATGAAGCATTTTATCCTAATGATAAAATAAAACTAAAAACCACATTTAAAAACGATTCTTTAAATGGACTATATACACAATATTATATAACCGGTCAGATTAAAGAGACTGCATATTTTATAAATGGTAAAATTGAAGGATACTTTTGTAGATTTGATTCTTTAAATAATTTAATTATTAAAGAACATTTTAATTTTGGAAAGCATAATGGAGAGGCTTTAATTTTTTATTCAAATAATAATATTAAACAAAAAATAAATTATAAAAATAACCTTTTTGATGGAAATTATACAACCTACAATGAAAATGGAACACTTTCTCAAAAAGGAAACTATGTCAATAATTCTATTGTAGGAATTATTTATTTATATGACCGTGTGGGCAAAGAAAAAGCAAAAGGAACATTACAAGAGCTAGAACAAAGAGGTGAACTTTAATGTCTACTTAAACAGCCAATAGTTTGACTTCTTCTCACCCTCTCGCCTCATGCAATACCAAAACCGGCATAAGCGATTCTTCTACAAGCTTTGATGCTACTCCTGCATGAAATGCTCTTTCGAAAAATCCTTTCTTGTGAGAACTTACAGCCAGAATGCCTTTACCTTTTCCACTTTTCTGCCATTGAATAATCGCTTCTGCAGGATCAACATTTCCGGCAATCAATTCTATTGGTGGTGAATTAAAAGTTGAATTAAGAAGGTACACCACATTAGCATCGGCATTTTCTTCAGTTTCACCTGATACATGAATTACACTTAAATTTACATGACCGAAAGATTTACAAACCTGATCTAAATGCGAGATAGCTTTAATGCTGTCACCCTTTAAATCACAGGCATAGGTAATTTCAGTAAAATCCGGACTGGGTGCATATTCAGGTAAAATAAGCGCTGCCGGCTTTGTATGTGTCACAATTCTTTCACTGAAAGTTCCTGTAAAAATTTCTGTCCATTGATCCTTACCATGCGTTGCAAGAATTATCAAATCAATTGGCAACTCTTCGCAATACGCTTCCACAGCTTCAATTACACTGGCACTTAACAAAACTTGCTTGGCATTGATAATACCTGCCTGATCCAAAAATTCAGACATTTCCCTTTGCGCCTTCTGTCTTGAAGCATCTAATACCCCTGTAATCATATCCGGTGTAGCATAAGGATCAATTAAAGGCAGCTTATAAGCATGAAGTATGTGAAGCTTAGCGCCTGTTTTTGCTGTAAGTTCCTTTGCTACCGACACCTTGTTTAAAGAAAGTGGGCTGAAATCTGTTGGATAAAGAATGTGCTGTATCATAATACTTTTCAAAGATAACAATTGATACACTACAAAGTGAAAAGCTTTCTAAAAAACATAATTCAGCAATACTCTGTCCATTTTAATATTTTGGTTGAATTTTGCTTACCTTTGCACCTCTATATTTTGTTAAATTCTACAATGAGTTCCCGTAAAGAAGTAATGCGCCATTTGGGTCTGAAAATGGAAGATATTGTAAAAGAATACCTTATCCCCATTGAAAAAAACTGGCAGCCGACAGATTTTCTGCCCGACAGCCGCAAGGATACTTTTATTGCCGACATTAAAGAACTTCGCGCTGAAACAGAAGCGCTGCCATACGAATACCTTGCAGTACTTGTAGGTGACGCTATAACTGAGGAAGCCCTGCCTACATACGAAAGCTGGCTGATGGATGTAGAAGGAATTGACAAACGCGAACCTGAAAGCTGGACCCGCTGGGTGCGTAACTGGACCGCTGAAGAAAAACGCCACGGCGATTTGCTTAACAAATTCATTTACCTTTCAGGACGCGTAAATATGCGCGAAATGGAAATTAGCATGCAACACCTTATCGCTGACGGTATGGCTATTGGGACAGACAAAGACCCTTACAGGAATTTCGTTTACACCTCTTTTCAGGAAATGGCCACAAATATTTCTCACAGAAGAACCTCAACTCTGGCCAACCAGCACGGAAGCGCACAACTTTCAAAAATCTGCGCCTTTATTGCTGCCGACGAAGCTAGACACGCAAAAGCCTACAGAAGTTTCGTAAGTGATATTTTCCAACTCGATCCATCTGAAATGATGCTTGCTTTTGAAGATATGATGCGCAAGAAAATTGCTATGCCTGCCCACTTTATGAGGCAATCAGGTGAACCTGCAGGTGTTCTTTTTGGTCACTTTAGTGATGCCGCTCAAAGACTCGGTGTTTATACCAGTTTCGATTATATTGAAATTCTTGAGTTTCTGATTAAAGACTGGAATATTGCAGATATTACAGGTATTACGCCGGAAGCTGAAAAAGGCCGCGATTATATTATGGCTTTGCCAAACAGACTGAAAAGAGTTACTGAAAGAAGTGTAAAGCCCCCGGCTTATTACCATTTCAACTGGATTAGCTAAGGTACTGGATCATGTCCGTGGCCTCCCCAGGGATGGCAGCGGGAGATTCTGCCGATTGTTAATCTGAATCCTTTAATAAAACCATATTTTCTGAAAGCATCAATTCCATACTGCGAACACGTGGGTGTGTATCTGCATGCCGCCGGCAACCAGGGAGATAAAGCTACTTTATAGAACTTTATCAAACCAATCATAGCCTTAGCAGGCAGGTTTGGAAAGTGCTTCATCAAGTTTAGTTACTATTTTAGACATGGCCTTAAACAGATCGGCTGCGGGTAGCTTTTCTGAGGCGATATAAGTAAGTCCGAATGCACAGGTAACATTGTTTTTTACAAGGCATTCGTACAACAAATGTTTATGGTGGCGGTAAGCTTCTCTCGAAAGTCTTTTAATGGCATTTCTGGATGTTGCTTTGGCATGTTTCTTTTTAGAAACTACAACCAGAACCTGTGCGGGAAAATCGCATTTAAGCTCAGTCTTAAGCACCGAAAAAATATACGGGTAAGATTTTATGACAAATTTCGACTTAAAAAGCGCTTCTATCAGTGTTTTACTGCAAAGACGTTCTTCCTTACAAAAACTGAAAGAAATTGAAGTGTTAGAAATTTCACCCATAGTAAGGGTGCCAGCCAAGGCTGATTATCTTTTGTGACGAGCTTCGCATGAAACTGTAAGTTTCTTACGACCGCGTTTTCTGCGGGCTGCAAGTACCTTACGGCCATTGGCAGATGCCATTCTTTCTCTGAAACCGTGTTTGTTTCTTCTTTTTCTGTTAGATGGTTGGAATGTCCGTTTCATGTGCCTGTACTATTTCAAAAAATTGGACTGCAAAAGTAGGGTCTTTCAATTAAAATTACAAACATCCTTTGCAAAAAATCCATTTTTTTTCAGGAACCCGCCCAAATCGTAGTGCCTTCACTGCAATTTTTGCAGATATCAATATGCTTGCGGCCCTTTATTACCTGCGTTCTGAAGGCTTTATAAGGTTCTCCGTTCCAGATTTCTTTAAAGGAATTATTTCCAAGAAAACCTAACTGATGGGTTGCATCTTTGTCAAAACAACACGGAACTACCCTCCCATCCCATGTAATTACACAACTGTGCCAGAGTTTCCAGCAGTGGTTTAACAGCTTATTTTTAATACTGAAGCCTTCTTCACTCTCATTGTATCTTCTAAACTCTTCTCCTTCGGGAAGCAGATCGCTGCCATTGGCATAATCATAAATCTGTGCTGTTTTCACTCCTAAAACATCTACTCCCGCTTCTTCTGCAAGTTTTCTCATAGCCGGCAGCTCATGCTCATTGTGTTTAAAAACAATAAACTGCCAGATAATATGCGGTGTACTCGATTTTAGCTCCTTTTTCCATTTAACTAAATTTGCTGTTCCCGACAAAACTTTTTCTAAATGCCCTCCCACACGGTATTTACCATAAGTATCCTGTGTAAGTCCATCTATTGAAATAATCAACCTGTCAAGACCGCTTTCTACTGTTTTACGGGCATTTTCATCGTTTAGATAATGTGCATTGGTGCTGGTTGCTGTATAAAGTTTTTTTGAAGCGGCATAACTCACCATATCAAGAAAGCCTTTGTTTAAATAAGGTTCTCCTTGAAAATAGAGGATTAAATAGGTAAGTGTGGGATGCAGATCATCAATAACTTTTTTATAAAGGTCTCCTTGCAGCATTCCGATTGGTCTGCTAAAACTTCTTAGTCCACTTGGACATTGAGGACACCTTAAATTGCAACTCGTGGTAGGCTCAATAGAAATAGCTACAGGCATTCCGAAATGAATAGGTTTCTGCAAAGCTTTTGACAGCCAGTATCCAAAAACCACTTTCAGGCCATTCAGGATTCTCGCCGGCTTTGCAGC
>JACMRS010000136.1 GCA_014376345.1 Bacteroidia bacterium
CCGCTGCTGATAACAGGGTTCTTAAGAACTCCACACAATTCGCTGTTTGCAGCGCAGCTGTCGTTGAGAAGTTCCATATCAACAGCAATTTTCCCAAGTTTATTGAGCTCCGTAGCTTTTTGAAGCAATGCTTCAGCGTATCTGTATGCTATTTTTGTATCAGACATCCTTATTAATTGTTAACGGCAGCCTTACCTGTTCCGAAATCTTTTACAAGTGATGAAATAATCTGCTGCTGTTCGCTTGAATCTTCAAGTTTCTTGCTGATTAGTTTTTCTGCGATGCTAACAGAGAATGCAGCAACCTGACTTTTCAATTCGCCAATTGCGGCTACTTTCTGTTTGCTGATCTCATCCTGAGCTTTGATAATCATACGTTTGCCTTCTTCCTCAGCAGCTTTTCTTGCTTCGGCAACTATGGCATCCTTCATATCTTTAGCTTCTTTCAAGATAACATCACGCTCAACACGTGCCTGCTTAAACATTGACTCATTGTCAGATTTAAGCTGTGCCATCTGGCTTTTAGCCTCTTCAGCAGACTTTAGCGCCTGACCTATTGAATCTTCTCTTTCTTTAAGAGATTTCAAAATAGGTTTCCACGCAAACTTTACTAATAAGTAAAGCAGAATGCTGAATGTTATTAGCATCCAAACCGTTAATCCGGTACCTGGGGTAACTAAATCCATATACTATTTGTGTTTTGGTTTAACTGTAACTAAAAAAAACCGGGCCGGAACAAAACATGTTCCGGGCCGGGGTATTCCTGAACGTATCTATTATACGAAAAGGATAAGAAGACATAATACAATCGCGAAGAATACAGCGCCCTCAACAAGAGCTGCAGCTACGATCATATTAGCACGGATATCACCTGTAGATTCAGGCTGACGTGCAATAGACTCAAGTGCGCTTTTACCGATGTTACCAATACCGATACCGGCACCGATTGCTGCAAGGCCTGCACCGATTGCTGCACCGAATTTTGAAGGATCTGCAGATGTTACTGCTTGTAATAAAATTTCTAAAATTGACATAATTTAGGGGTTTATATTTGATTTATTTGTTTTAATGTTTGTCTTCTGCATGGTGGTGCTCTTCTACTGCTGCACCGATATATAATGAGGCAAGAAGTGTAAATACATAAGCCTGAAGAAATGCTACCAACAACTCCAGCACACTCATGAAAGTAGTGAAAGCCACAGAGAATATTCCAACTCCGCCACCCAGATACTGGTTCATTTCACCGAAAATAAAGATTAAGCTGAAAAAGCCCAGAATGATAATGTGACCCGCTGTGATGTTTGCAAACAAACGCAGCATCAATACGAACGGTTTCAAAACCACACCGATAATCTCAATAGGAATCAGTAATATCCAAAGTCCTTTCGGAACATCCGGCATGAAAATGTGTTTCCAGTATGTTTTGTTTCCTGAAAAAGAAGTCACAACAAACACCATTAAAGCCAACACCATTGTAATTGCGATGTTACCTGTAAGATTTGCTCCTCCCGGAAAGATAGGAACCAGTCCAAGTAAGTTATTTATAAAGATAAAAAAGAAAATAGTAAGAAGGAAAGGTACGAATTTGTATGCTTTAGGACCGATAGAAGGACCGGCAACTTCATCGCGGATAAAGATTATCAGCGGTTCAACAAGAGATTGCAATCCTTTAGGTGCCTGTCCCTGTCTTTTAGTATATGACCTGGCTACAGATAAAAATATGATCAACAATAAAGAAGATCCTATTAGAAGAGCCAGTACATTTTTTGTAATTGAAAAGTCGTAGAAATTTTCTGCCGGATCTTCAGAAACCAGTTTACTTTCATGGTTTAAAGTATAACCATTGTAAACTTCATAATGAGGATTATGACCAAAATGACCTGATGAAAAAACCTGTAATCCTTTTGATTTACTGTAGATAATCATTGGAAGCGGGATAGTTGTGGTGCCCCAAAGGTGCCAGCCGTAACCATCTTTAACGTGTTCAAGAATCATCTTACCCGGCTCAAACTTAGTGGGTTTAGCAGTTTCACCTTCAGCATGCGCTTCAGTAGCATGCATTTCTTCTGCAACACCTTCTGTCTGATGGTCTGCAAAAGCATTATTTAGTCCAAAAGTGCAGAAAATTGAAAAAACTAATAAAAATCTGAAAGTTTTGGAATTGTAAAATCGTTTATTTTCGGGCATTGTCGGCGTTTTTGTCCTTTTCTGAATGGGCTCGCAAATTAGCAAGGATAAATTTAATTTCAAAGACTGTGTAGATAAAATATAATAAAATAAATAAGACTACCTCAAATTTATCTATTAAAGTGCTCATTAACAGGTATATAACTATAAAGAACAGACTCATTAATAATCTGAAAAGCATTGTTAGGAAATATCCGTTTACAAAGCTGCTGTGTCCTCTTTTAAGAAACAAGCTAGCTAAAAGATTACTGGCAACTGCCAAAAGTGCGTTAAAAACGAGTGCAATCCACAACCAGTTACTAAATTCCCTGAACTGATAAGTTACAGCCAGAATAATGCCAACAATAACAGTAATTAATAATAAGGTAGGATAAAAGCCGCGTTTAATTGCCATAAAGGCTGCAAAGATATGTAAAAGGAAGAGTTAATCCCTTAATCAGTCTTCTTACGGATTTAAAGTTTTTTAATAACAAAATACATTGCAGCTGCAACACCAAGTAAAATTCCTACAATAGTAAAAACAGGGAAATTAAACCCTAACAAACTGTCTATCCACCTTCCTCCGAAAGTACAAAGCACTACTGTAAAACCCATTTGCAGGGCTAAAGTAGAATATTTTGCATAACCAGAAAGAGGCGTCTTTTTTTTATCAGGCTTGTCCAACTGTTGAAGGAATTATTGCTGCTGCTTTAGGCTCAACTTGTTTGCTCATGATACAAGTTCCGTTAAAAACTGCCCCGCTTTCAATAACAATTTTAGAAGTGCGCACATTGCCGTTAATAACAGCTGTAGCTCTTAAAAATACTGTTTCAAAAATTTCTACATCTCCATCAAATTTCCCTGAAATATCAGCGCTTCTGGATTGCACATTACCTGCAATAGAGGCTCCTGCGCCCAATGCAACCTTCGATTTTGAGCTTACATTGCCTACAATTCTGCCATCAATTCTCAGATCACCATCTGAGATCATGTCTCCTTTAATAGTAGTACCGGTTCCAACTATATTGAGTGCCGAGCCGGGAAGATTTTCGTTTCTATTGTTCTTATTATTTAGCATGTTCATTAAAAATTAAAAAGGGATATAGCTTTCAGGGTCAACAGCATGGCCATTATGCCAAAGTTCGAGATGCAAATGCGGACCGGAAGAAAGTTCGCCGGTATTTCCAACCATTGCAATGGTTTCACCGGAACTCACAAATTCTCCTTCGCTTTTATAAAGCACCGCATTGTGTTTATAACTGCTGATCCAGTTATCCATGTGCTGAATTGTTATGACGTAACCATTATCAGGAGTCCAGGCAGCAAATATAACAGTTCCTTCGAGAGCAGCTTTGATACTTTCGTCTTTTTCGGGCACAATATCTACTGCCGGGTGGTTTCTGAAATCAAATTTGGAAGTAATTCTACCTCGCAACGGAGTAAAAAAAAGATATGAATTATCAATATGGTCTTGCGCTTCAAAAATTCTTTCTGGTTGCTGAGCAATTGGGTCTTTTACAATATTATTAGTTGGCTGTTCAACAGCGATTTCTTGTTTAGCAGCATTCTTTTTACCTTTATCATCCATACGGTAAGGCAAATCATAAGCGGTAACATCTTTTCCTTCAATAATTTGACGAAGTGCTAGCTCTCGCTTTCCCGAAATTGTCATTTTTTTCTCATATTTATCAAGCTTATTGAGAACTTCGTTCTTCATTTTGCCATCAATTCCTGTATTTGAATAGCCCGGTGTATAATCTCTGAATGTTGGAAACAAAGTAAAAATACCCCAGCTAATCAGAAAGAAAAGTATCAAACCAGCTGACACCAACAGTATTACATTGAAGGGTGTTAGGCTCACAGAAGATTTTTCCTGAAAATTAGTTTCATTGATTATAAGGAGCCTATAACGGTTCTTAAGCTTAATAAGTAATTTGCGTTTTGGCCGCTTTTTATCCATGATGCTAATAATATGGGTGTTATGCAATATTTTTGCAGTTTCAAAGTTAATTATATTTGCATTAATAAAAATAAGTTTGACCATCCTTTCTCAATTTTCCTTTAAAAGCCTCTTAATTACCGGCTTGTTTTCGCTTGCAGCAACCATTGCAAACGGGCAAAGCGTTATTTCCCGTGCCTACCATAATACGGTTGCACGCTATAATCTTTATTATAATTCTAAAACTCTTGTTGAGGATGCCCGTGTTAAAGCTGCTGAGGCGCATAAAAATAATTTCAAGGAAGTAATTGATATATTTCCTTACTCCGATGAGGCTCAGTTGAAAGGAAATGCGCCCAATATGGATGAAGTTCTGAAAAAACTTTCTACCATTATTGAAAAGCACAGCAAAAGTAAATGGGTAGACGACAGCTATCTGATGATGGGAAAAGCCCAGTTTTTTAAAGGTGATTTTTATGCTGCAATTGAAGTATTTGAGTATGTTAACTCAACTTATAAGGGCAAACCACTGACTTATGAGGTAGATTTATGGATTTTAAAATGCTATCTGATGTTGAATAATATTGAAGATGCAGAAGCACTATACACAAAACTTAAGAATCAGGTGAATTTTCCTGCAAAACTTAAACCTGAACTAAAACTTGCCGGTGCAACTATTTTTATCAGAGAAAAAAAATACACTTCCGCTATCAAACTTCTTGAAGAAGTAAGACCATTAATTAAGAAAAAGGAACAAAAAATAAGAGTCAACTTTGCTATGGGTCAGATTTACCAATTGCTTAATATGCAAGATAAATCTATTGAACGATTTTCAAAAGTGGCGAAAATGAATCCGCCATACGATTTTGCGTTTAATGCGCGTTTAAGTATGGCAAGAGCGATTAACCCAAAGAATAAAAGCGAGATTAAACAAGCTAAAAACAGCATGAAAAGAATGCTGAGGGATGATAAAAACATTGACTATTTCGACAGGATTTATTATGAATTAGGAAATCTTGAGATAATAGATAAAAATCCAGCCGAAGCACTGGTTAATTATAAACTTTCACTTGCCTCTAAAACCTCAGACGCCACTCAAAAAAGCAATACCTATCTTGCTGTTGCAGAGATTTATTTTAAAAGTCAGAATTATGAATATGCACAGCTCTATTATGACAGTGCAGCAAGAGCAATAAGTCCCGAACACCCTGATTACAAGGTTATAACTCAACGCAACGAAATATTAAACGACCTGATAAAGCATCTGGTAATTATCAGAACACAGGATAGTTTATTAAAGCTTAGCGAAAATGAAAAGCTCAGAGAAAAAACTATTGACAAGCTTATCAGAGCTGAAAAAGAAAAACAGATTCTTGATAAAAACAAGGAAGAAAACAAAGCTTTTATTTCAGGAACTTTACCCGGACAAGCTGGTGCCAATGCAGGAAGCAGCACCTTCCCTTTCTATAATCAGGCAGCCCGGAATAAAGGTTATTCCGATTTTTTAAGAATCTGGGGAAGCCGATCATTAAAAGACAACTGGGCTTTTAGCAGTCTTCAGACAATTGGGAATACAGATCCTTCAAAAGATCCTGACAACTCAAAGGATTCAGATTCTTCTAAAGTTGTTGAAAATACTTTAATGCTGAATGCACCGGAAGAACGCAAGAAATATTACGAATTTATACCTGTAACTAAAGCGCAGAAAGACAAGGCGAGATACAGCATGTGGGAATCGTATATTATGGCTGCAAATATTTATTATCAGCAGCTAAACGAACCGGAAAAAGCCATGAAACTTCTTCAAGAACTACTTTCAAAGTATCCGGGGAATAGCTTTGAGGCCAATGCCTGGTATCTTCTTGCAAAAATTAATAAAGACAAAGGCAACATGGCGAAATGGAGTGAATA
>JACMRS010000137.1 GCA_014376345.1 Bacteroidia bacterium
ATGTTTTATTATTTGCATAAGTTCCCGCGCCTATAATTGCACTGTCGCCGATTCTACCAAATTTTTTATTGGTCATGCCACCTGTACTGGTTGCTGCCGCAAGGTTTCCTGATAAATCGATTGCAACTGCTCCTACAGTCCCAAATTTTTTTTCTTTTACAACAGTATGGTCAAGCTGGAAGGTATTTTCATCTTTAATTTCCTGCCATTGATCATAGCGCTGCTGAGCAAAAAAATAACTGTCATCTTCAAATTTGATGCCTTGCTCTTTTGCAAATGTTTCGGCTCCTGTTCCGCTTAACAATACATGTCCCGAATTCAGCATCACTGCTTTTGCAAGTTCAACAGGATTTTTTATGTTAAATACACCGGCAACTGCACCTGCTGAAAGATCAGATCCATTCATAATTGCAGCATCCATTTCATGCTTTCCAGCGTTATTAAATACTGATCCTTTCCCAGCATTAAAAAGAGGATAATCTTCTAAAGAAGCCACTGCAGCTTCCACCGCATCTAAACTGCTGCCATTGTTTTTAAGGATATTGCTACCAATATTTAATGCCTCTTTTAAAGCATCAGAATATTGCTGTTCCAGTTTCTCTGTCATCAGGCTTTTTAAAATGGTACCTGCGCCACCGTGTATTGCAATTGCAAAATTGTTCATGATCTTAAATGAAATTATCTTTTTTGTAGAGTTTTAAAGTGAAGTTCTTCTGGATTGAGATTAATATGAGGATGCTGATATTTTAAAGTTTGTATTTTGTCAATCATATTCTCAATAAATTTTTTAGTTGTTGCCGATTCCGGAAAAAAAATTTTATGATTGACAGCAGATTTTATTGTGTTTATTTCTTTGGATAGTTGCAATGTTTCCTGACTCATTGAAGTGGCACAGAATTTCTCCCATACATAATTAATTGCAGCATTATTTGGATGAGCCATGTCTTCCTCATAAAACCTGTAATCTCTCAGATCGTCTGTAACCAGCTCATAAGCCGGAAAGTAAGCAGCGTATTCAGGGCACAGTTTATTTACTAACGAAATAAGCCTTGCCTTACTAAGACTATTTTCTATAATGCCATCGCGCAGATGTTTAACAGGACTGACAGTCAGTATGATTTTGATATCAGGATTAATCAGTAAAAGTTTAGCGCGCATTCTGTAAAAAAGCCATTCAATTTCCCCTTCTTCCTGTATGCGTTTTGTGAAGTTTTCTGCAGGAAGTTTGTGACAATTGCCTGCAAGTGTTTTATCAGTATAATAGCCAAAGGCAGAGCCTAAAGTGAGGATTAAATATTGAGCTTCTTCAAGAAATTTTCTTGTTTTTGAAATTGAATTGTTAATGTTTTCAAGACATTGTGATTTTGAAGTATTTGAGTAGCTGCTGTGATGCTTAATGCTCAGGTATAAATCGTTGTGTTTTATCAGGTCTTCTTCGGTAAATATTTTTTCGTCTGCGCAATTTTCTATGCTTTCAATAATGCTGAGCGGATTAAATAAAATGCCGTAAGGATTTTGCAATACATCAATTCCTGAATTCAAAAGTCTGTCACCAATATGCGTTGAAAAGCAAGAGCCGGCAAGTATGATTTTACTTTTTTGGTTAATCTGCGGCTGAATAGTTTGCGGCTTATAGTCGAGATGGAGCTTTAGCATAATTGAAATGCGAAATTACATAAAAAAGCGATGGATGCGTTTTCAAAACTGTAATGTAACTTGCAGGCCTCATGAAAAAACTTTTGCCGGCAAGGCTGAAACAGTTACTTTGGTTTATTTTTAAAGCCCCTCAAAGAAAATTTGTGGGATTTGACACGCTTGCTACAGAGGTAAAAGCTTATGTGTCTTTAGCTGCAAAATCTAATAAACTTAAGCCTGTAAGTATTTGCACCGGGCTTAAAAACAGATCACAAAATTACCTTGATTATGTTTTAAAATCTATTTCTGTTGCTGAACATTCAGAATTAATTGAGCTTTGTGTATTTGATTGTGGTTCGGATGATATGCCGGATTTAGTAGTTGAAATAAGGAAGATCTGGAAAGGATCACTCATATTTCAATCTGTACCCGGAGTTTTTTCAAGAAGTCACACATTTAATAAAGCAGTTGAACTATCAACCAATGATATAATCTTTATTTGTGATGCAGATATCAGTCTTCCTGCTGATATTGTTAAAAGAATCAATAAAAATGTGACTGATAAAGCAGCGTGGTTTCCAATTATTAATTCGATTGAGAAGGATGGCACCGAAAAGCCCTTCAGATCAGGTGCAGGAATTTTTGCATCATTAAAAGAAAGTTTTGTGAAAGCCGGATTGTATGACGAATCTTTTAAAACATGGGGTCATGAAGACTGGCTGCTATATTTTGAATTTTACAAAAATGATATAGCGGCTTTAAGAACTTTTGAGCCTGGAATTAAACACCATTGGCACCCCTCACTTAAACCAGAAGATTTTAAACCTTTATTTTAAAAAGAAAAGACGCTTAAAATTAAGCGTCTTTTCTTTTTTTTTAGTTTTCAATTCGTAGCCTATCGGGCTGTATTAGAGGGTAATTATGATTCAAATATGTGGACTATAAAATTAACAACAGCCCAATCATGTAAAAGTGGTCGATAAACTTACATAAACGGTATGTTTTTTTTAGACCATGTAGTTTTAAGCGCTTAAAACAAGGTTTTTTGGAGGAAACGGAATTTCTGGAAATGGATTTACGAATAACGTTTTTGAATTGATATTTGATCGAATATTAAATAATGCAATTTGTTTCTGAAAAAATTTCAGGGCAAAAAAAAGGTGCTCTTGGTGAGCGCCTTTGTTTTTGAAGTTTTCAATTCGTAGCCTATCGGGCGGTAATGGAGGGTAATTATGATTCAAATATGTGGACTATAAAATTAACAACAGCCCAATCATGTAAAAGTGGTCGATAAACTTACATAAA
>JACMRS010000138.1 GCA_014376345.1 Bacteroidia bacterium
GGAGGGTTCTGCCTGGTGGTGGCATTGTTGTATGTCTAATACCTTGTCGAATCTGCCAGGTATGTGAAAGCCGATGGCATTGGGTTTTAATGATTCCGGTGTGTCGATTTCATTGGAGGTAAACCAACGTTTATTGGACACAGAGAAATCAAGTTTGTTGCGGTAGCCTTTTTGTATCGCAGAACCGACAATGGGCGTAACGTCAGGAAGCGTTAATTTTCCGATTCGTACCAAGGCATCTACAACTTGTTTTTGTTTGTGATGCAATTGTACATCGTAACTCAAATGCTGCAGCTTACATCCACCACATACGCCAAAATGTTGGCAGAAAGGTTCGACTCTGTCTTTCGATAAGGTATGAAAAGCAATGGCTTTTGCTTCTAAATAGTTTTTATGTTTGCGGTAGACTTCTAAGTCTACTACATCGCCGGGCGCGGTGAATTCTGAAAAAATAACTTTATTATCATGTCTGCTTACACTTTTACCTTCCGATCCGAGATCTTCAATGAGAATATTGTTAAGGACAATCCTGCTGAATTTTTTACGCGCCATGTTTGTATTTTACGACTTGCAAGTTAAGATATTTTGAGGTATTATAAAGAAGGTATGGAGGTTAGTTGGTATGGGTGTAAGATTAGAAGTAGGAATAAGTGATCGTTAAATGAAGGTTTAAGCAAGAGCAACAAATTCAGTCCTCGCAGGGTCTCCTGAAAGGGACCCTGCGTCCTGAGTGCTTGCTGATTGCATCCAAGCATCGCGCAGGGTCCTCTTCGAGAGACCCTGCGGAGACTAATAGATCAGTCCAGACGCTGACGCAATATTTTATCTTGTGCCTTTTACCTCTTAGCGCATTTTTCGCGGGGCTTATCGCTAATTTACAGCCTTTTGTCTTGCTCCATTCCCGAGCAAATGCTTTAAGTCATGTTAGGTACAAAATGAAATTTTGCGCCAGCAGGAGAGATCCTGCCTAAGGTAGAGCCCGACCCGAACGGGAACGCCCCATTCATCGGCTATACTTTATCGATTACATGATTATACACTGTTTTTAAAATAGATAATTTTAACCCTCTCCATTATAAAATTACCTCTCTGTTTCAAAACATACCAATAGGTAAACCATCAAAACCCCTCAAAATGAAAGTTATAACACTTTTTTTTAAAAAAAACTTTTACAAAAAAACCACGGAAACTTTTTGCATGTTGAAAGTTTCCTTAGTTTTACTTCATGGATCAAGAAATAGAAACGGGAGAACGCATCTTAATCGAGGCAGAACAATTGTTTTTCCGCTATGGGGTGAAGTCCATTACTATGGATGAGATTGCCATGCATCTGGGTATTTCTAAGAAAACCAATTACCAATTTTATAAAGACAAAAAAGAGTTGGTCTACAAAGTAGTGGAAACAAGAATCATGAAACAGCAGTGCGAAATGGAGGAAATTACCGAAACTGCCGCTGATCCTGTAGAAGAAATTCTGTTGACCAGCGATTGGTTGAAGAATATTTTTCAAAACATGAATCCTTTTTTGTTGATGGAAGTTCAGAAGTATTACCCTAGAGCCTTCAGTGTTTTTCAGGCACACCGCGACAAATGCATTTTTGTTAATATTTACAATAATATAAAGAGAGGCATTGAATCCGGGTTGTATAGAAATAGTATTGATGTAGATACCATTGCCCGATTGAGGATGGTATGTATAGATGCCACGCTTAATCCTGAAAATTTTCCATTGGCGAAGAAAAACTTGAATGAACTGCAATTGCAGTTGATCGAACATTTCCTTTATGGCATTTGCACACTGAAAGGACACAAGTTAATTAATAAGTACAAACAGATTAAAGAAGAGGAATAGTTATGAAGAAACGATTCATTTTATTGGCGACGTTGCTGCTAACGGGCTTTTTGCCGGTAACTAAAACTTCGGCGCAGACCACAACGACCACTACTAATCAATACACTTTGCAACAGTGTATTGATTATGCGTTGAAGAATTATAATGATGTTAAAAATGCAGAGCTTGACATACAATCAGCAGCTGCCAGAGTAGGGGAAGTGAAAGGTGCCGGTTTACCTAAGATAGCTGTCAAAGCATCGATTATTGATAATCCTGATTTGACACGGTCTTATTTTGACGGAGGAAATCCTTTCGCGGGTTCTTTGATTCCAGGAGCACAGGCAGGAACAGTATACGGTGTGCCTAACTCTTTTCAGGTAAGATCGTCTGGTGATGCTTCTGTTACCCTGTCTCAGTTGTTATTTGATGGCTCTTACTTTTTAGGTTTAAAAGCTTCTTCAGTATACAAAGAATTAGCCAGCAAAAGCTTGACGCAAACAAAGATCACTGTAGTGGAAAATGTGACTAAAGCATTTTACCTGGTATTGATTAACAATGAACGTTTAGTCTTGCTGAACGCCAATGTAAGTCGTATCGATAGCTTGCTGAAGAATACGCAAGGTTTACAAAAAGAAGGATTTGCAGAACAATTAGACGCTGATCGTATCGAGGTAACAAGAAATAACTTGTTAGCTGAATTGACTAAGTCTAATCAATTGAACGAAGTCACCGCTTTATTATTAAAGTATCAAATGGGAATGCCTTTAACGGATTCCCTTTCCTTAACAGGTGATGTCAAAGATATTCAGGTAGAAGCCATCGATAAAAATGCAGTAGTCAATCCTAAAAGCAGAATAGAGTACAGTCTACTGGAAACACAATTAGAGTTTGAACGCTTGAACTTTAAGAGTGATAAAGCAAAATTCTTGCCTTCACTTTCAGGTTTTGCCACCGGTGGATATAACCGCTCTGAGAATACAGTTCCAAAGTTGTTTCAAAATACCTGGTACAAGTATTCTATGTGGGGCTTGAACCTGAGTGTACCGATCATAGACGGTGGAAGTAAGATTTATAAAGTGAAGCAATCCAGGTATGCTTATCAAAAAGCAGAGAATAATTTAACCTTCTTTGCTCAAACTGTAGACCTGCAAGCCAAACAATCCATGGCTACTTTGAATAATGAAATTGAAAATTTAAAGATTCAAAGAAGAAATCTGGAGCTCGCCACTAAAGTAGTACGTGTAGCAAAAATTAAATACACCTCTGGTACAGCTTCTAACATTGAAGTTGTCGAAGCGGAGAATGCGTTTAAAGAATCTCAAACGAATTTCTACAATGCCGTTTACAATACTTTAATAGCTAAAATCGACTACCAAAAATCAACAGGAACATTATATACCGAATAATTTTTAAACCTATGAAAAAGATAAACCTATTTATTATTCTATTGGCAGCCGTTCTAATGTACGCATGCGCTGCTCCTGATAAAAAAGCAGAGATCGCCGACTTGAAGAAAAAACGCGATGATCTTTCTGCGGAGATCATACAATTAGAAAAGGAATTACCAAAAGACGAGAAAGTCGCTCAAAAAAGCGCGATTGTCATTACAGCTGAAGTAGCTCCGCAAACATTTACGCATTACCTAGAGGTTCAGGGGAAAGTTGATTCTGACCAGAACGTAAAACTAACATCC
>JACMRS010000139.1 GCA_014376345.1 Bacteroidia bacterium
GGGTAACCCTAGCGGTTACCCCACTATAAATATATGAAAACTCTCCTACAGATGTATCTGTAAAGGTAACCCTCGCGGTTACCCCATAATAATAGAGGGTTAACCTAACTTCTATACCTGTGCAGTCTCATCAGACACTCTTTCCGCATCCCTCATGAACGCCACTTAAAGTATATTTACACAACTATTTCAAAATCAGTTACTTACAAGTTTTTGTTAAAGTGATTTAACACAATACAATAGGTACCTATTGTTAATAATAACCTCGATAATAATTACAATTGTAACTTAACCGATGTTACATTTGTAATCTCAAATGTTACAATTGTAAATGCCGGATATCAATAAAAGAGTAATGAAATTAATTGACATTTTGTCAGTTAGTCGCCAGGATTTCGCCGCCAGGATTGAAATTGCGGTCACAGTGCTTTCGCATATTTCTTCAGGAAGAAACAAACCCGGACTGGAAATGGTGCAAAGAATCCTGAAAGAATATCCTAAAGTTTCGGCAGATTGGCTCCTTTTAGGAACCGGGAAACCTTACAGGGAAGAAAAACAGCAAGTAGCAACGAAAGAGCTTGAAGAAAAGCTATACGCTTTGGGACTGATCATTAAAGACCAGCAACAGAATACTGAAAGAAAATTGAAAGAATTAAGTGATTTACTTAAGAAAGCCTAAACTAATATAATGCTTTAGGCTACTTAAAAAAGTGAAGCTTGCTTGATATTATAGATATGCGAGTAAAATAAATCTGAGAACATTTTCTGAGATTTTGCTAACTGATCCTTATCGACAGAATAAATAACGCTGGTTTTAACATTTTTGCCATTAACAAGTCCTGATTGCCTCAATTCACCCAAATGCTGAGAAACTGTAGATTGCGACAAAGGAAGTTTGTCAACTATCTCCTGGCAGGTTTGCCCGTTCTTATCAAGTAACATCTGAATAATGCGTACCCGTGCAGGGTGGCCTAAAGCTTTGCATATCACACTTAAATCTACCTCTCTTTGTTCAAACAAAGACTTTTTACTCATTGCCATAAAATAATATCGGATTTATACGATTGCAAAAATAGGTTACGAAAAAGAACTAAAAAACTTTTTTTTTAGGTTTTTTTAAATAGATTTTGCGCAAAACATGTTAATTACTCTTTTAAATAGTTGTCTAATATTGAAAACACATTGAATGTAAATATTAATAGACACAATTAAATATTAAAACCACATGCCAAAAATACTTGTAATAGACGACGAAAAAGCAATCAGAGAAGCCTTAAAAAACATTCTTACTGCCGAGCAATACCTTGTAGATGTTGCCGAAGACGGCAAAAAGGGACTTGAACTTATTCAAAATAATGGCTATGATGTGATATTGTGTGACATTAAAATGCCGGGTATGGATGGAATGGAAGTTCTTGAAAAGGCGCGAGACCATTCATCTGACACACCCTTTATTATGATTTCTGGTCATGGTAATATTGAAATAGCTGTTGATGCTGTCCGCAAAGGTGCTTATGATTTCATTTCTAAACCACCTGATTTAAACCGTCTTCTGATAACTCTCAGAAATGCGGTCGATAAAAATAACCTGGTTGTTGAAACTAAAGTTCTTAAAAGAAAAGTTACAAAAACCCGCGATATCATTGGCAGTTCACCTGCAATTGAGAAAATTAAAGACACGATTGACAAGGTTGCGCCAACAGATGCAAGGGTTTTATTAACCGGTGAAAACGGTACCGGCAAAGAACTTGTTGCAAGGTGGATTCATGAAAAAAGTAACAGGGCAGGGGCACCGCTTGTTGAAGTAAACTGCGCTGCAATTCCTTCAGAATTAATAGAAAGTGAACTGTTTGGCCATGAAAAAGGGGCTTTCACAACTGCTATTAAACAAAGAATAGGAAAATTTGAACAAGCCAGCGGTGGTACGCTTTTCTTAGATGAAATTGGTGACATGAGTCTTTCTGCTCAGGCTAAAGTTCTCCGAGCCATTCAGGAAGGTATCGTAACAAGAGTTGGGGGAGATAAATCTGTGAATGTTGATGTAAGGCTTGTAGCAGCTACAAATAAAAATCTGATGGATGAAATTGAAAAAGGTAATTTCAGACTCGATCTTTACCACAGACTAAGTGTGATTATTATTCACGTGCCAACACTTAATGAAAGAACTGATGACATTCCTGTAATTGCAGAAAAATTTCTTGTAGAAATTTGTGAAGATGCCGGAATCCCTAAAAAATCGTTTACTAAAGATGGTTATGATGAGCTTAAAAAAGTAAACTGGTCAGGTAATATCCGTGAACTTCGCAATGTTATTGAAAGACTTGTTATTTTATGTGGTAACAAAATTAATGGTGAAGATGTTGTGGCATATTCAAATCCATCAACTCCGGCCGGTAAAGGTCAGCTTGCTATGATTGAAAAATATGAAAAATTCCAAGAATTTAAAGATTTTGCTGAAACTATTTTTCTTGATGCCAAACTCAGAAAAAACAGCTGGAATGTTGCCAAAACAGCTTCTGAAATAGACATTCAAAGAAGTCATCTTTATAATAAAATTGATAAGTACGGACTTAAAAGGATTTAATCTTGGCGGAATCCGGAACCGATATTATTAAAGCTGCACATATTTTAAGCAGCGGCGACATTGTAGCAATTCCCACAGAAACTGTTTACGGACTGGCAGGTAATGCCCTGAATTCTGACGCGGTACTCAAGATTTTTAAAGCAAAAAACAGACCTCATTTTGATCCATTAATAGTACATTACTCATCTTTTGACAGTATTTCAGCGCAAATAAACGGTATTGGCAAACAAGCACAAAAGCTTGCAGAAGTTTTTTGGCCCGGCCCACTTACTATGCTGCTTCCAAAGCCGGATAATATTCCTTCGCTGGTTACTTCCGGCAGCGATCTGGTTGCAGTGCGGGTTCCAAATCATCCTCTGACACTTCAATTACTGGCAAATCTTGATTTTCCACTTGCAGCTCCAAGTGCCAATCCATTTGGCTATGTCAGTCCAACTTCTGCAGTACATGTCAATTTACAACTCGGAGATAAAATTCCTTATATATTAGATGGCGGAGATTGTGCTGTTGGATTAGAAAGTACCATTATCAGTTTCGAAAATGGCAATCCTGTAATTCTAAGACTTGGTGGATTAAAAACAGAAGAAATAGAAGAGGTATTAGGTGAAAAAGTATCATTTAATACACTTCAGCATTCAAATCCGAAAGCACCTGGTCAGCTTGATAAGCATTACGCAACGGGTGCAAAAATGATTTTAACTGATGATATTGAGTCTGAAATATTAAAATATCCTGGTAAAAATATTGAACTTTTACTTTTTGGAAATCAGATTAGCGACAAATACAGTAACATTAACCTTTCTAAAAATGGAAATATTGATGAAGCAGCGAAAAACCTTTTTTCGAGTATGCGGATTCTAGATGCGCGCAATCCTGATATTATTATTGCAATGAAAGTACCGGAAACCGGATTGGGGAAAGCTATTAATGACAGGCTTTTCAGAGCTTCGGTGAGGTAAAAAAAGCAAGTCCGTATCGCATCGCTACGACCTGTTGCCCTTGCTGTGTTCCCACCCTGGGGGATTAACGGGGAGCAATCGTACGAACTTGCGGTGCAAATATAAAGCCACAGGTGAAATACACAACAACAAATATCTTTTTCTTTTAAAAGCTTCTTGCCGCATCTCTTTATAATCTATACTTTTGTAATGTATTATGGCAGTTGATATTGAATTTAATAAGAACGAGGATCAGAATAAACAATTGATCTACGATCTTAAAGTCAGACATGCGAAAGTAAGTCTGGGTGGTGGCGAAAAAGCTGCTGCAAAACAAAAAGAAAAGGGCAAAATGCTTGCCCGCGAGCGTATTGAATATTTAAGAGATAAAGATTCTGTTTTTACAGAAGTCGCAGCCTTTGCCGGTGATGGCATGTATGTAGAATACGGAGGCTGTCCGGGTGCAGGTGTGGTTTGCGGAATAGGTTACGTTAGTGGCAGGCAATGCATGATTGTTGCTAATGACGCTACTGTTAAAGCCGGCGCATGGTTTCCGATAAGTGGTAAGAAAAATTTAAGAGCTCAGGAAATTGCAATGGAAAACCGTCTGCCGATAATTTATCTGGTTGACAGTGCCGGTGTTTTTCTTCCTTTACAGGATGAAATTTTTCCGGATAAAGAACATTTCGGAAGAATTTTCCGCAACAATGCAGTAATGAGCAGCATGGGAATCACCCAAATTGCTGCTGTAATGGGAAGTTGTGTTGCAGGCGGTGCCTATCTGCCAATAATGAGTGATGAAGCACTGATTGTAGATAAAACAGGTTCTATTTTTCTTGCAGGAAGCTATCTGGTAAAAGCTGCAATTGGTGAGGAAATTGACAATGAAACGCTTGGTGGAAGTATCTCCCAATCAGAAATTTCTGGAATTATTGATGACCGTTTTCCTGATGATAAAAGTTGCCTCGACCGTATCCGATATATAGTTGATAAAATAGGGCATTTTGAAGAAGCCGGATTTGACAGAACAACGCCTGCAGAACCAACTAAAGATCAGAAAGAAATTTATGGTATTTTACCCGGAGAACGTGCCAAGCCATACAAATCATTAGAAATAATTGAGAGACTGGTTGACAAAAGTGAGTTTGAAGAGTATAAAGAAGGTTATGGCAAAACAATTATCTGCGGTTACGCAAGAATTGATGGTTGGGCCGTTGGAATAGTAGCAAATAACAGAGCAACAACTAAAAGTCAAAAAGGAGAGGTTCAGTTTGGCGGTGTAATTTATAATGACAGTGCCGACAAAGCAGCCCCGTTTATTATGAATTGCAACCAGAAAAAAATTCCTTTGGTGTTTTTACAGGATGTCAGCGGCTTTATGGTTGGAAGCAGAAGTGAACACGCCGGTATCATAAAAGATGGCGCTAAAATGGTGAATGCAATGAGCAACAGTACAGTTCCTAAATTTACGATAATACTTGGCAACAGCTACGGAGCAGGCAATTATGCCATGTGCGGAAAAGCTTTTGATCCAAGATTAATCTATGCTTGGCCAAGTGCAAGAATTGCAGTAATGGGCGGTGAACAAGCTGCAAAAGTTTTATTGCAAATTGAAAAAGCATCTCTGGAATCTAAGGGTGAAAAAATAACTCCTGAAGCAGAAAAAGCGCTATTTGATAAAATCGTTTCAAGATACGAAACGCAACTTTCTCCTTATTATGCTGCATCAAGAATTTGGGTTGATGGTGTAATTGATCCGTTACAAACAAGATCAGTAATTAGCGAGGGCATAAAAATGGCGAATAATGCGCCTGTAAAGCCTTTTAATGTGGGAGTTCTACAAGTTTAATGTTAGAAATATTATAATAATGGGCACTCCGGTTAAAGTTACTTTTTTAGGTACAGGCACTTCACAGGGTGTTCCTTTAATTGGCTGCACTTGCGAAGTTTGCACTTCTACTGATTCAAAAGATAAAAGACTAAGAAGTTCAATTCAGGTGGAAGTTGGCGATAAAGTTTTTGTTATCGACAGCGGACCGGATTTCAGGCAGCAAATGCTCAGAGCAGGAACAAAGCGTCTTGATGCATTGATTTTTACTCACAGCCATAAAGACCATATTGCCGGCATGGATGATATCAGAGCATTTAATTTTCACAGCGGCAGGGCTGTTGATGTTTATGCTAACAATCAGGTTCAGGAAGCTTTAAGACGAGAATTTCAGTACATTTTTGCAGAAGAATCTTATCCTGGTATCCCGAAAATCAATCTTCATACTATTGACAAATCACCATTTTTTATTGAAGATACCGAGATTATCCCAATTGAGGTAATTCATTATAAAATGCCGGTACTGGGTTTCAGAATCGGTAACTTTAGCTATATCACTGATGCAAATTTCATTTCTGAAGAAGAAAAATTAAAACTTAAAGGCACAAAAACACTGGTTTTAAATGCACTGAGAAAAGAAAAACATATTTCTCATTTTACTTTAGATGAAGCAATTGCCCTGGCCAAAGAAATAGGAGCGGAGCAAACTTATTTTACCCACATGAGTCATCAGATCGGTTTGAATGAAACAGTAAATAAATCATTACCAGAAGGAATGTCTTTAGCGTGGGATGGCCTTCAGATAATTGTAGATTAATCAATAAAAATTATAATATCGGGTGCCTCCGTCAATGCCAATTCCTTCTATCTGAATTTTACCTTTAACATTAGTTATGTCATTGATTAAAGCCTGAGGATCAGAATAAGTTTTGCCATTAAACTTAGTAAATATAAATCCTTCCTCAATACCCATTTGTGCAATTATGCCATTGCGAAGGTTAGATATTTTAATACCACTAGTTAATCCGTATTTTTTCTGTTCAAGCTTAGATAACGGAGAAAAATCGGCGCCCAGCTTTTCTGAAGAAACACTGTTAGATTTAGAAATTGAAAAATCACCATTTTGATTAATAAGAACTAAAGTCGTTTCTTTTTCTTTGCCATCGCGAACGTAAGTAATTTTGATTTTATCCCCCGGTCTGTAATACGCAATGTGCTCATCAAAAACCGATTTGCTTTCAACAACCTTATCCTGTACTTTAATAATAATATCGCCCATTTTTAATCCGGCTTTTTGTGCAGGTCCATCTTCAGAAACAAGTTGTAAATAAGCGCCATTGCTATTGTTGAGTTTAGCTGCTGTTTGGGTTACCTCATCAAAATCAACTACTTCCATACCTGTAAAGCCTCTTTGAACTTCACCAAAATCAAGAATATCTTTAACAGTTTTAGTGACAATATTTACAGGAATCGCAAATCCATAACCATTGTAACTGCCGGTTTTAGAATAAATAGCAGTATTAATTCCTACCAGTTCTCCGTTCAGATTCACCAGTGCACCACCACTATTTCCCGGATTAATTGCGGCATCTGTCTGAATAA
>JACMRS010000140.1 GCA_014376345.1 Bacteroidia bacterium
ATATTCAGAATGATTTCCTGATTTACCTCCTGTCTGCATCCAGTTATTTGATGGCTTGGTTAAAGTGGCACGACTAATAATATCAGAAACTATTACATCCCATTCTTTTTTCAATATTGAAAGATCAGGACCAATGCCAAGTGCTAAAGCATCTTTATCAACCGTTCCCATTTCAAACATTTCACCTGTAAATGACCAAAGTTCGTTTATAGCAGCCTGCATTTTAGCATGACTTACATCTGTGCCATCACCAAGCCTTATTAACCACTCGCTACTCCACTTTTTATGATAAGTTATCTCTTTAATTGATTTGTTTGCAACGGCAGCAATAGTTAAATCTTTTGAGTTTTTAAGCTCATTAAAAAGTAAAAAATTAAATTGATCAAAGAAAAACTGGCGTACAACAGTATAAGCAAAATCAGTGTTTGGATATTCAACGAGTAAAACATTTAAATAGTCGTTTTCAACTCTTTTCATTGCCAGATCATCATCTGACCTTCCTTTGTTTTCTAATGATGCAGCGTATTCGAAAAGACTGGCAGACTGACCTAACAGGTCTAATGCAATATTGGTAAGTGCTATATCCTGTTCAAGAACCGGACCATGGCCACACCATTCGCTAAGTCTCTGACTTATGATAAGTGAATTATCTGCAAGTTGCAGAGTGTATTTAAAAGCGGTTTCCTTTTCGTTAAGCATTACATGTGTTTTATGGCATCGGGTAACTGGTAAAACGTTGGATGCCTGTATATTTTATTGGCCGCCGGTTCAAATAATGAATCACCCTGAGCAGGATCGGATGCAACTATATGCTTTGATTCCACAACCCAGATACTAACGCCCTCCTGCCTGCGGGTATAAACATCGCGAGCATTTTCTATTGCCATATCCTGATCTGCAGCATGCAAACTACCAACATGCTTGTGGTTTAATCCTTGTCTCGACCGGATAAAAACTTCCCATAAAGGCCACTCTGTATTATTCATATATTTAAAAGGCTAATTAAGCTACTGCTTTTTCTTTAATTGCTACTGCTTTTTTCTCTGCATAAGCTAATGCTGCTTCCCTCACCCAGGCTCCTTTATCCCAGGCATCAACTCTTGCTTTTAATCTTTGTTTATTGCATGGACCGTTTCCTGCTACAACCTGATTAAATTCTGTCCAGTCAATTTCGCTAAAATCATAACCTTTTTTGGTTTCATTCCACTTCAAATTGTCATCGGGTATTTTTATACCTAATATTTCAGCCTGTTCCACTGTCGCATCAACAAATTTTTGTCTGAGATCATCATTGCTGAATCTTTTAATGCGCCATTTCATCGACTGAGCTGAATTAGGAGAGTTTTCGTCATTAGGACCAAACATCATTAAAGAAGGCCACCACCAGCGGTTTAATGCATCCTGAGCCATCTGTTTCTGTTCAGCTGTGCCAGCGCACAACTTCATCATTATATCATATCCCTGACGTTGGTGAAAACTTTCTTCTTTACAAATGCGCACCATTGCTCTTGCATAAGGTCCGTAACTTGCGCGGCAAAGCGCCACCTGGTTCATTATAGCTGCTCCATCTACAAGCCAGCCAACAGCACCCATATCTGCCCAGGAGGTAGCCGGATAATTGAAAATACTTGAATATTTGGCTTTACCCGAATGAAGATCAGAAACCATCTGATCTCGACTTATACCAAGCGTTTCAGCTGCACTGTAAAGATAAAGACCATGTCCTGCTTCATCCTGAACTTTTGCAAGAAGTATTGCTTTTCTTTTAAGACTAGGTGCACGGGTAATCCAGTTTCCTTCAGGAAGCATTCCCACTATTTCCGAGTGAGCATGCTGTGAAATCTGACGGATAAGTGTTTTCCTGTAACTCTCAGGCATCCAGTCTTTAGGTTCTATTTTGATCTCAGAATCAATTTTGTTCTGAAAATCAGTTTCAAAATCCAGCTCTTTCATTGTTATTCAAATATAATATTAATTAACCGAATTTCAAATTTACCTTAAGGATTATTTGATATCGAAATCTATAAAAACTTCTTCAGAGGTAGGATGTGCCTGACAGGTAAGTACATAACCTTTTTCAATTTCGTCATCTTCGAGAGCGAAATTCATTTCCATTTCTACAGTTCCTTTAGTCACTTTTGCCCTACAGGTGCAACATACCCCACCTTTGCATGCATACGGCAGATCTGCGCCTTTTGCAATAGCCGCATCAAGAATTGTATCACCACCGTATAGAAGATCCAAGGTATAAGTTATACCGTCAATTTTTACTGAAACATTCGACGTTTTATCGGCTGTTTTACCTGTTGTTTTAGGTGCTTCCTGAGCCTTAATAGCAGTTTGAGTAGGAGTCGTGAAAAGTTCAAAATGAATGAGCTTTTTGTCTACTCCATTCTCAACAAGTATGTCTTTTACGCTAAGAATCATACTTTCAGGACCGCAAAGAAAGTATTCATGAAAAAAAGTAGGGTCTAACACTTTAGCATCAATACATTCTTTGCATTTTCTGCTGTCAATTCTACCATTCAGCAATGGAATATCCACTGTTTCACGGCTAAGAATATTGTAAACACTTAAGCGGCCCATAAATTTGTTTTTCAGAGCTTCTATTTCTTCATGAAAGATAATTGAAGCCGAGTTTTTGTTGCCGTAAAATAAAGTAAATGTGCTGCCTGGCTCAGTATAAAGCACAGATTTCATGATAGACATGATTGGCGTTATTCCACTTCCCGATGCAAAACTGCAATAGTTTTTAGATTGTGTAGCATCAAGTTGTGTGTAAAACAAACCAGTAGGTGTCATAACATCAAGACTGTCACCTGCTTTAAAATTTTTGTTGGCGTAAGTTGAAAAAAGGCCGTTCTCCATCTCTTTAATAGCCACACGAAGTTCGTTTTCGGAAGGCGATGTGCAAATAGAGTAAGACCTGCGCAACTCCTGGCCTTGCATATTAACTTTAAAGGTCAGATACTGGCCTTGAATAAATGTATAATCTAATTTTAATTCTGCAGGAACATCTAATGAAACAGAGATACAATCAGCCGTTTCTCTTCGTATATCTTTTATTTTAAGCGTATGAAATTTGGGTGTCATTGAAACTATAATCTCTTTATTTTTTTGCAAAGATAATCAATATTGACAAGCAGTAATAATTTTGACAAGCTTACGTTTAATTCAAATCAGGTTGGATGCTTTCAGATGCCTGCTTTGCTAGCCTTTCCATGTCATTTAAAGAAATGATTTTAGTTTCAATTACTTTATATTCATCCGACTTCTTTTTAAGTCCAACCTGACTTGCTCTCAAATCTTGTGCTTTTTGAGAATAATCTTCAGCAATAGTTTCAAGACTGTGTTTAGCATAAAACTGAACTATAGGATCTTTAGATCCGGCAGCTACTTCCGACAGCATTTTTATTCCTTCTTTTACAAGATTATCATCAGATTTTTGAAGATAAACCGGAACAATACTCAAATATTCATATTTTGTATTGCCATCGCTCTTTAATATTTTTTCTCTGAAAAAAGCAAGTTCATTTCGGGTACTTACAACAGCAATTGTATAAGCAATTGGTCCGGTCATCGCTTCGGTTTTAGAATAACGGTTTTTATCTGCATAACTATAAGCCAACTCAGGATCTACGTATGAAAGTGCATATAAAGCTGTTCCACTAACAGAATAAGCCGAATCGTAAAGCATAGATTTAATAGCATCTATTGATTCTGTAGTACGCAAACGTAATAACAAAGGTATCATTGAAGCTCTGACTGCTGATTTAGGATCTCTTAAACCTATATTAATTACTTTATTAACTGGAACTTTTTCGTCGTTATAAAGTTCTGCATCAACAATCATTTCTGCTCCTTCTTTTCTCACAAACCAGCTACTATCGTTAAGCGCTTCTATGCTGATGTTTAAAATAAGATCAGGATAACCGCTGTTTCTGATGAATTGCATAGCTGTTAGTTTATCTTTTACGAGTTTAGATTGCGTAAACTGCAATTGCCAGTCTGCCAAAGGCTTACTTTCGTAAATTTTTCCAAGAAGTTGCTTTTCTGCATCAAAACTTACCCAGTCTGGCTTTCCGGTTACTTTAATCACAAAAATCTGAGTGTCTTTATCAACCCAGATTCTTTGTCTTTTAACACCGGTTTTATAATGAAAATCAACATCTATAGGAAGTGAAAATAATTTTAATCCTTGTTGGTTAACAGAAATTGTATATAAATTTTCTGCAGCATTAAATGTGTGTTCAACATAAAGTTCAGGATGACCCTCACCTAAAAACCATTGATTAAAAAACCAGTTCAGATCTTCGCCTGTAACTTCTTCAAATGCAAGTCTGAGGTCATGAATTTCTGCAGATTTATATTTATTACGGGTAAGATAAAGGTTAAGTGATTTGAAAAACGCCTCATCTCCGGTATATTTTCTTAACATGTGAAGCACATGTCCCCCCTTTTGGTAACTGTAACCATCAAACATATCACCGGGATTTTCATAATGAAAACGTATAAGATCAACCGACTTTTCGGCCTCTTCACTAAAATATCTTTCAAGGTATTTTTGAAGGGCTATATCTGCTTCTGAACGGCCATATTTATTTTCTGTCCAGAGATATTCACCATAAGTAGCAAAAGATTCATTCAAAGGCAGGTTTGCCCAGCTTTCTGCAGTTACAAGGTCGCCAAACCAATGGTGAAAAAGCTCATGGGCAATAATTGATTCGTAAGTTTCATCAAGGTGTTCCCTTGCGTCGTGCTGAAGTTTGTCAAAATGCACCACACAGCTTGTGTTTTCCATGGCTCCGCTAACAAAATCCCTCACTACAACCTGATGAAATTTCTCCCAGGGATAATCAACACCCATTTTTTTGCTGAAAAACTCCATCATTTCAGGTGTGTTGCCAAAAACAAGCCTTGCATAAGGCTCATATTCTTTTTCTACATAATAATTTACTTCTTTATTGCGCCATTTGTCTTTAACCTCTGCAAATTCGCCTGCTGCAACCATAAATAAATACGGGGCATGGGGAAGATCCTGCTTCCAGTAATCTGTTCTTGTACCATCTTTATTTTCAGTTTTATACTGAAGTTCACCGTTAGATAAAGTGATGAATTTTGAAGGAACTGTAATAGAAATTTCTTCAGTGGTTTTTTGGTTGGTAGCGTCTATTGTAGGAAACCAGCAACGGGCACTTTCTGTTTCTCCCTGTGTCCATATTTGCGTTGGTTTACCGGGTATTGTGTCCAAGGGATCGATAAAATAAAGTCCTTTATCTTCACGAATAGCATCATTACCACCTTTTTCCAGTTCATTAGGCTTGGCTGTATAAACTATTTTGATTCCAAAGTTTTCGCTTCTGGAATATGTTTTCGGTAATTTTATTCTGATTTTATAATTGTCATAAGTAAATGACAGGTTTTTTGTTATTACTGAGTCAGTAGGAAAATTTCTGTCAAGAGATTTTTTATATTTAACAGAAACAAGATCCACACTTTTGATATCCATTCCTCTGGCATCAAGTGTCAGGCTGTCTGAACTGTAAAAATGGGGTTTGGCAACTATCCAGGCAATGCCATTGAGGTGTTGTTTTTTAAAATCGAAACTAATATCAAGTTTGGTATGAACTAAATCTGTATAAATAGTTTTAGAAGGACGGTAAGGAATAACAGGTACATCTTCATAATAATTGTCATAATTATTATATTCGGAATAGTCTGATTCAACAGGCATTTTTTTGCTTTTACATGCATTAAAACATAAAATCACTGTGCTTAAAATTAATATCGATCTCATTTACTCTTTTTATTTTGAACTTGCAAAGAAAGAGAAATTTTCAAATAGCACACTTCAATATCTTTGAGACATACAAAATTTAAGACAAGGAAAATTTAAGTTATACACCCGATAGCGATTTTATATAATAATTCAGCGCATAATTGTAATTTCGCATAATGTCTGAAAAGAAGCTTTTTTTACTAGATGGAATGGCCCTGATTTACCGCGCTTTCTTTGCCTTTAGCCAAAATCCAAGAATAACGAGTTACGGATTAAACGTCAGTGCAATGTTTGGTTTCACGAATACCCTTCTGGAAATTCTGCAAAAACAAAAACCATCACACATTGCTGTGGTTTTTGATACTTCAGCTCCAACCGAAAGACATGAAATTTATACTGAATACAAATCAAACAGGCAGGAAATGCCCGAAGATCTTGCATTGAGTATTCCTTATGTTTTCAGGATAATTGAAGCTTTCAGAATTCCCGTTATCACTCTTGATGGTTATGAAGCAGATGATATTATAGGAACTCTTGCAAAAAAAGCTGAACTTGAAGGCTATACTACTTTTATGATGACACCTGATAAAGATTTTGGTCAGCTTGTCTCAGAGAATATATTTATTCATAAACCCGCGAGAATGGGCAATGATACTGAAACTCTTGGTATTCCTGAAATATTAAAAAAATGGGAGATTGAAAGAGTAGATCAGGTTATTGATATTCTAGGTCTTTGGGGAGATGCCGTAGACAATATTCCAGGGGTTCCCGGTGTTGGTGAGAAAACAGCTAAAAAACTGATTCAGGAATTTGGAAGTATTGAAAATATTATTGCTAATCGTGATTCTTTAAAAGGCTCTTTAAAAGATAAGTTTATAAATTTTGCAGATCAGGCTCTTTTATCAAAAAAGCTTGCAACTATCAAGATTGATTGCCCTGTTGATCTTGATGAGGTTGGACTTTTACTTGAAGAACCGGATCTTGAAAAAATCACGGAACTTTTTAAGGAACTGGAATTTAAAAATCTGATGCAAAGAGTTGTTGGAACTCCTCCTTCACAAATTGTTGTTCCAAAGCAAAGTTCACAAGGTGATCTTTTCAGTCAACCTTCCAAAGAGGCTGCAAATCCAGCACAATATGAAAAAATAGAAGAGGTTTTGGAGGAAGTAATTTTCAACAATATTGAAAACACTGCTCACGAATATTTTCTTGTAGAAAGTTTTGAAGACAGACAAGCGCTGATTGCAAAGTTACTTGAACAGAAAGAATTTTGCTTTGATACTGAAACCACAAGTCTTGATAGTTTGGGTGCTGAAATATTGGGTATTGCATTTTCATTTGAAAGCTCAAAAGGATATTATGTGGCATTTTCTGAAGGAAAAGCACATGAAATGCTTGAAGAATTCAGACCGGTATTTGAAGGTCCTGCATTAAAAATAGCACAAAATCTAAAGTATGATTTACAGCTTCTTCAAAATTATGGACTAGAAGCAAAAGGGCCGTTTTTCGATACCATGCTGGCGCATTATCTTTTAGAGCCAGACAAACGGCACAATATGGATGTGCTTTCGCAACATTATCTTAAATACGATCCGGTCTCTATCACAACTTTAATTGGAAAAAAAGGTAAAGATCAGTTGAGCATGTCTTCGGTTCCTTTAGAAATTATAAAGGAATATGCTGCAGAAGATGCTGATATTACTTTTCAACTTAAACAAAAACTTAACCCTATACTTTCTGATCAAAATGCATCAGATCTTTTCTTGAACATTGAAGTGCCTTTGGTTCCGGTACTTGCAGATATGGAAAGACTTGGAATCAGAGTTGACTCAGATTTTCTCAGAAATTATTCAACAGAACTGGCCAAAGAAATTGCAGAAACTGAGACTGTTATTTATGAACTTACTGGTCAAAAATTCAATATAGCATCTCCAAAGCAATTGGGTGAAATTTTATTTGAAAAACTTCAACTCGACCCAAAAGCAAAGAAAACCAAAACAGGTCAATATCAAACAGGAGAAGATATTCTGATGAAATTGGCTTCTAAAAGTCCTGTTGCACAAAAAATAGTTGATTTCAGGCAGCTTCAAAAGCTTAAATCTACTTATGTTGATGCTTTGCCTGCAATTGTTAATGCCAAAACAGGCCGTGTTCATACTACCTTTAACCAGGCAGTAGCAGCTACAGGAAGGTTAAGTTCTACAAATCCGAATCTTCAGAATATACCGGTTAAAACAGACAAAGGCAGGGAAGTTCGCAAAGCTTTTATCGCCAAAGATGCAGACCATGTTATTTTATCTGCGGATTATTCTCAGATTGAACTCAGAATTATCGCAAGTATCAGTGAAGATGAGGGTATGATGAGTGCTTTTGCAAACAATCTGGACATTCACACTGCCACAGCTGCAAAAGTTTTTGGAGTGCCACTTGAAGATGTGGATAAGGACATGCGTAGAAAAGCTAAAAGTGTAAACTTCGGAATTATATATGGTCAGGGTGCCTTTGGACTCGCAGAAAATTTAGGGATTACAAGAGGTGAGGCAAAAACAATTATTGAAAATTATTTTAGAGAGTTTCCCCGTATAAGAGATTATATGGATAACACCATTGAATTTGCGAGAAAAAATCAATATGTTCAAACACTTCTTGGAAGAAGACGGTATATCAGAGATATTAATTCTGCCAATGGAACTATCAGATCATTTGCTGAGCGAAATGCTATAAATGCTCCAATTCAGGGTAGTGCAGCAGATATGATTAAAGTGGCAATGATCAATATTCACAAATTTTTAAAAGAGTCGGATTTTAAAACAAAGATGATTCTGCAGGTGCATGATGAACTTTTATTTGATGTTCCCGTTTCTGAAGTAGAATTTATGAAAGAAAGAATTCCCGCCCTTATGTGTGCGGCAATGACCTTAAAAGTGCCTGTTATAGCTGAAGCAGGCACAGGAAATAACTGGTTGGAAGCTCATTAATAAACTTTTATATTGTTCAAAAATTAGAAAGCTGTTAACAACTAATAACCTTAAAGCTAAGCAGCCGTTAAATTAATTTTAACTTTGCCCGGAATTTTTTAGGATTACTGACCAAATATGTTTCCAAAAGGCAAACTAATATCAATAGGAGGAGCGGAGGATAAAGCAACTGATACCGAACCCGGATATTTACAAAAAAACAATTTGCATTTTTTTGAACTGGGTATACTCAAAAGAATACTTACAGAGGCAAAAGGTGTTAATTCTTATATTGAAGTTATTACCACTGCATCTTCTATTCCTGAAGAAGTGGGAGATAATTATGTGAGATCTTTTAATCAGTTAGGATGCAATAATATCGGACTGATTCATATTAAAAAACGGGAAGATGCCCATATAGCTGAATACTCCGAAAGAATATCAAAAGCAGATGCAGTATTGTTTAGTGGGGGCAATCAATTAAGACTGGGTACAATTCTTGGTGGTACAGGTTTTCTGAATATCATTCATGAAAGGTATTGGAATGAAGAAGGTTTTATTGTTGCAGGAACCAGTGCGGGAGCTATGGCAATGAGCAATACAATGATTTACCAGGGTAATAGTGCAACGGCGCATTTGAAAGGGGAAGTTAAAATTACAACAGGTCTTGCTTTTATTAATAATGTAATTATAGATTCCCATTTTGATAAAAGAGGAAGATTCAGCAGACTTGCACAGGCAGTAGCCAGCAATCCCAGCTGCACTGGAATTGGTTTGGGCGAGGATACGGGTGTCGTTATTAGTGGAAACAATCACATGGAAGTTATTGGCTCCGGAGCAGTAATAATAGTAGATGGCAGAGATATTAATTACTCTAATATTGCAGATATTCCCGAAGGAAATCCAATTTCGATTGAAAA
>JACMRS010000141.1 GCA_014376345.1 Bacteroidia bacterium
GCTACTACAACCTGAAAGAATACAGAAGTGCTCTTGTTGATCTGAACAAAGTGCTGATTTCTGATACAGGTCTTATTGAGGCTTATCTATACAGAGGACTCGTGCACCAGCACCTTAACAATTATACTTTTGCCGAAGGTGATATGGACCATTATATTTCACGAAAACCGGCAGACGAGAGTGCGTTACTTTGCAGAGCCGGACTGCATAATGATATGGAAGAGTATTTGAAAGAAGTGCAGGATTACGATGCCTATCTTGAAATGCATCCCACTGAAGCCGCTGTTATCAGCTACAGGGCCAATGCCTGGAACGAGCTGGACTCATTCGATAAATCTCTCAATGATTACAACACCTGCATCAGACTTGAGCCTGTTAATTATCAATATGTTCTCGGCAAAGGCAACCTTTATTTCGATTTTGAAAAATACACAGAAGCTATAGACCAATACAACCTTTACCTTTTGACTGATCCTTCAAATAAAGAAGCCAGACTGAACAGGGCTGATGCCAAGCTGAACTCCAAACAGAGTGAAGATGCGCTTGAAGATTACGCACTTCTTGTAGCAGCCGAACCACAGAATGGCGACTATTTATTTTACCGTGGCTTTTGCTATATGCAACTATCAGCAGATACTGCAAGCAATTTATTTTCGAACTATTCTGCACTTGCAGAAAAGGATTTTTCTGCCGCACTCGATAATGGCTACAGAGACATCCCGAAAATACTTTTATTTCGCGGGCTAGTAAGAAACAACCTCTCTCACAATCCGGAAGCCTGCATGGATTTTAAGAAATCTGCCGAGCTAGGAAACAAAGAAGCGAAAGATTATTTTTTGAAAAATTGCGGGGAGTGATAACAATCGATTCCCAGCATTACCTCAATTACGAATTACGGAATTACGAATTACGAATTGGTAAGATTAATTACGTGATTCATGTTGGTCATTTTGAGCGTAATTTAGTATGACGGTATTCCGTCATTACTAAATGAAGTGAAGAATCTCCGACCATCAACGCATTGGTTGCTATAACTTAATCGAAATGCAATCAATACAATGGGGATAATTGAAGCAATGGATAATACCGCATGAGATTTGTCCTTCATGTCGTTTCGGTCTTTTTGATCGTAATTTTATATTGTGTTATTCCGCATAAACAAAATTCTGTCTCAGAATTATTGCTCTGTAGGAGCACAAGCCCTTAGCGGAGGATGCAATCCCTCGTAAATGCACACCCACGACACTTCAAGCTCTGTAAGAGCGGCAGCCAAGATGGCGGCAAAAAATAATATTCACAAAACATTACATGGGGGTAAAATTTGTCCTTCATGTCCTTTCGGTCTTTTAGAGCGTAATGAGGATGAGCTGTAATGACAAACCATGCGCTAGTTAGGATTTGCAACCCTAACTTCCCAAAACCGTAAATTAGCAATTTGCAATGGGCGTAGATAAAATGCAGAGAAGGCGATCAACTGAATGGTGCGAAAAAGCCTCACCCTGCCCTCTCCCAAGTAGAGGGTTCTATGATCGCAGGGCTGATTAAGATTTGTAATACTCGTTTTGGTTTGCAATTTGCGAGATTTAAAAATCATAAAAATGATATTAATCCACGAACGGGGGTATGATTGCAAATCATACCCAGCTATAACTCAATTACGAATTACGGAATTACGAATTACGAATATTCGAGATTGTAATTCATGTCCTTTCAGTCCTTTTGGTCCTTTTGAGCGTAGTACAATCAGCAATTTTGTATTCGCGTGAAGGATAGCAATGGAAAGCCCGGAGCTGCGGTGGGGCTGTGCGCCGGGCGAGGACTTGCAATGGATAGCCTGACCCCGATCGCGGTTGGAATTATTCAGGCAAGTAAAACATGTCATCGCGAATCGGGGACACGCCCAAATTTTAATTACGAATTACAGAATTACCAAAATGGTAAAATTTATCACTCATGTCCTTTCGGTCCTTTAGGTCCTTTAGAGCGTAAATATGTATGATGTTTAGGGAATAAAAAAAAATCATTTAGAAAGACGCCGGTCACTGAGCTTGTCGAAGTGCGTGGCGGCTTTCTAAATGATCACCAAAATTTAATAAATATTAATATTTAACCTCTTGTAGCAAAGGCATTTGGGCCTGCTGCTGCAATTGGATCGTAAGAGGCTGCTTTGTCACCTTTTCTTAAAATGGTGATTGTGTTGATGGTATCGCCTTGCTGAATGCTGTTTACAAACTCTAATCCTTCAACAACTTTACCGAAAACTGTGTGCTTGCCATCTAACCATGGAGTAGATCCGTGGGTAATGAAAAACTGACTGCCATTGGTACCAGGTCCCGCATTAGCCATAGAAAGTACACCTGGTCCTTCATGCTTTAATGATGGATGAATCTCATCGTTAAATCTGTAACCCGGACCGCCAGTGCCATTGCCAAGTGGATCGCCACCCTGAATCATGAAATCTGCGATAACACGGTGAAACTTGATACCATCGTAGAATGGCGTTCCGTCCGGTTTAGCGTTGTTTTTGATTTTACCTTCTGCTAGTCCAACAAAGTTGGCAACAGTTACCGGTGTTTTTTCGTACTCAAGATTCAGCACCATTGTGCCTTTGTTGGTATCCATAACGGCATAAAGGCCATCTCCTAACTGATTGATTTTATCTTCTGTGCTCATGTGATTTATTTTTTGCAAAGATAATTTAAATACAGCCCTTTCAAAGTGAAGTTTAAAATTCTGCCTGTACTTTCTTCGGCAGGCTTTTAACTACCAGTGAATATGAATGCAGAATGAGTTCCTGAAGCATCGGCACAGAAAAACCTTCAAGCAAAACAGTATTCCAGTGTTTCTTATTCATATGCCAGGCAGGTTTTACCTGATCATATTCTTCCCGCAGCTGCACTGCCTTTTCAGGATCGCATTTAAGGTTTATCGATACAAAATTATCAATACCACAAAGTGCAAAAATCTTGCCTGCCACTTTAAAGACAAGGGTTTCCGGACCGAAAGGTGTTTCTTCAGTAACCTGCTCCAAAGACATGCAATAATCACGGAATTCAACTATATCCATAAGGCAAATGTAAGAATTCTTATACTAATTTAAGGTTTCCGGACGTTGTGCATAAGTAACTTTTTTCTTTTTCATTATGGTAATAACTTTGCAGGATATGAATTACAGGCATTATACAGCCTTTTTTACTTTAGCCTTTATCATGGCATTTCCTGCTTTCTCGCAAAGCAAACTGTCTTTTCAGGCTCTGGAAAATAACAACGAGGTTTACTATTATAAAGGAAAACCATTTACAGGTATTTCTGTAGAAAATTTTCCCAATAACAAAAAAATGCAGGAAATAACCTGGGTTGACGGTAAACTTAACGGTCTTAAAACAGAATATTTTTCCGACGGAAGAATCAGAGCAAAAATTACTATGGCAGACAACCATAAGAACGGTCCTTTTGTCTATTATTTTACTACCGGAAAAGAAAAGCAAACAGGAATGTATCACGACGATTTACTGAATGATACTGTTAAAGACTGGGATTTTAAAGGGAAGCTTGTTTCTATAATCCATTATACCGATGAAGTAAAAACGGGTAAAGCAATTTATTATCATGACAATGGCAAAATTGCACAGATTATTTTTTATAAAGATGGCATTCCGGATGGTAATATGAAATCATTTTATGCTGCAGGAAATATCCGCAATGAAGGCACTTACAAAATGGGAATGCGCGAAGGACTTTTCAGATCATATCACCAAACGGGAGGTGTGGCTGATGAAAGTTTTTATAAAGATGGCATTATAGACAGCGTTTCCACATTCTGGGACAATGTAGCGGGTGATAGATTAAAACAGGAATATTATAAATTGGGTGTGAAAGAAGGCGAATGGGTAACTTTTGGGTTGAAAGGCGATACTCAAAATGTTGTGACTTACAGTAATGGTATATTAAACGGTCCGTATAAAAAATATGTGCCTGTAAATTTCAATAAAGCACAACCATTTGACATGGAGCATCCCAACGGTGATTTTCACATGTTACTTGATGAATACGGATTTTATAAAGATGGTAAAATCGACGGCAAATTTGCAACGGGACTTATAGAAAGAGAAAAGCACGTTGAAGGTCAGTTTGACGACGGAATTAAAACCGGCATTTGGTATTATTACAATAAAGAAAATAAGGTTGTTCTGGAAGTAAGTTATGATGAGACAGGAAAAGTTATGAAGGTAAAATCGAGGCGCAAATTTCTCTTTATACCTTACTATCATTCAGAAACAGAGTTTGACGAGCCTGAGGAATAAAGATTTTTTCTAATTGATCAAATTCTAAAATAACAAATCGAATTAAGCTTCAAAAGAAATTATCCATTCTGTTTTATATTCCCTAATTTACCAATACTTTTGCCTTAAGAAACGATTTAAATCAATAACATGCAAAAAATAAAAGTAGCAAATCCTGTTGTCGAGCTAGACGGCGACGAAATGACCCGTATTATCTGGTCGTTTATTAAAGACAAACTGATCAATCCATACCTCGAGCTGGATATTAAATACTACGACCTTGGAATGGAGCACCGCGATGCAACTAACGATCAGGTGACAATTGATGCTGCTGAAGCCATTAAAAAATATAATGTTGGTATTAAATGCGCTACTATCACACCTGATGAAGCGCGTGTTAAAGAGTTTAACCTGCAACAAATGTGGAAGTCGCCAAACGGCACTATCCGTAATATTCTTGATGGTACTGTTTTCCGTGAACCTATTGTTTGCAGCAATGTACCAAGACTGGTTCCAAACTGGACCGCTCCTATCTGTATCGGCCGTCATGCTTTTGGCGACCAGTACCGTGCAACTGACACTGTGATTAAAGGCAAAGGCAAATTAACAATGACATTTACTCCGGAAGATGGTGGTGAAGTTCAGAATTTTGAAGTTTATAATTTTAAAGGCGATGGCGTAGCACTGGCTATGTACAATACCGATGAATCAATTAAAGGCTTTGCACATTCTTGTTTCAACACAGCAATTGCAAAAGGCTGGCCTTTGTATCTTTCAACAAAAAATACAATTCTTAAAAAATATGACGGCAGATTTAAAGACATCTTTGAAGAGATTTATCA
>JACMRS010000142.1 GCA_014376345.1 Bacteroidia bacterium
AAAACCTGTTGTAGGCTTTATCGCTGGTCAAACTGCTCCTGCTGGTCGCAGAATGGGACATACTGGTGCAATTGTTGGTGGAAAAGACGATACTGCAGAAGCTAAGATGGCTATTATGCGTGAAAACGGCATTTATGTAGTAGAATCTCCAGCTGAAATAGGATCTAAAATGGCAGAAGTATTATCAGGTAAAGCAACAGCATAATTTAAACAAGATCAATAAATAAGAATATGATAATTGGTGTTCCAAAAGAAATAAAAAATAACGAGAACCGTGTAGCGGTTACTCCGGCAGGTGTCATTGAATTTGTAAGATATGGCCATTCTGTTTATGTTCAATCAACAGCGGGTGCCGGCAGCGGTTTTCCTGATGCTGATTACCTTGAAGCAGGCGCACATCTTTTACCTACAATCGAAGAAGTATATGCAATAGCAGATATGATTGTAAAAGTAAAAGAGCCAATAGAAAGCGAATATCCTTTGATTAAAAAAGGACAGCTTTTATTTACTTATTTCCACTTTGCAAGTTATGAGCCATTAACTCACGCTATGATTAAAAGTGGTGCTACTTGCCTTGCTTATGAAACAGTTGAAAAAGCAGACAGAAGCTTGCCATTGCTGGTTCCAATGAGTGAAGTTGCAGGCAGAATGAGTATTCAGGAAGGTGCAAAATATCTTGAAAAACCAATGGGTGGACGTGGTATCCTTTTAGGAGGCGTTCCGGGTGTTAAACCAGCAGAAGTAATTGTTCTTGGTGGTGGTGTTGTTGGAACTCAAGCTGCTAAAATGGCTGCAGGTTTAGGAGCACATGTTACAATTATGGACATTTCTATTCCAAGATTGAGACAGCTTGACGATATTATGCCTGCGAATGTTCAGACACTTTACAGCAATGAATACAATATCAAAACAGTAATTAAAACTGCAGATCTAGTAATTGGTGGTGTATTGATACCAGGTGCTAAAGCGCCACACCTTATCACGAGGGCGATGCTTCCGAGCATGAAACCGGGAGCTGTAATTGTAGACGTTGCTATAGATCAGGGCGGATGCTTTGAAACCAGCAAACCTACTACACATGCTGATCCTACTTATGTAGTTGATAATGTGATACATTACTGTGTTGCAAATATGCCGGGTGCAGTTCCTTATACATCTACACTAGCACTTACAAATGCTACTTTACCTTATGCTTTGCAACTTGCAAACAAAGGCTGGCAAAAAGCATGTAGTGATAATCACGAATTGAAGCTTGGACTTAACATCGTAAATGGTGCAATCGTTTATGAAGGAGTAGCACAAGCTTTCGGACTTGAGTATACGCCACTTGAAAAAGTGATTGGACAAGTAGCTTAAGAGATATTTTTTAAACTTAAAAAGGAGATCAAAATTGATCTCCTTTTTTTATGATTTAATATTTTGGCGCTTTGCTATGCACTTTTACGTGAAAGTAAACTGTGCGTTTTATTTTATTTTGATTTTGTCTACTCTGGTTTGGTGACGGCCACCATCGAAAGTAGCTTCAAGCCAAGCATCAACGATTTGCAGAGCAGATTCTTCAGATATAAATCTTGCTGGAAGACATAGAACATTAGCATTGTTATGTTGTCTGGCAAGCGCACCCAATTCAGGTAACCAGCATAATGCTGCCCTGATTTCAGAGTACTTATTTGCAGTGATTGCCACACCATTTCCACTTCCGCAGATCAGAATGCCAAGATCATTATCATTTGAAATAACTGATTTACATAAAGGGTGAACATGATCAGGGTAATCAACTGATTCTATTGATCCAGGACCGAAATCTGACACAGTATGGCCTTTAGATTCCAAGTGTTCAATTACTTTTTTCTTAAGATCAAATCCCGCATGATCACCACCTATTGCTATTTTAAATTTCATCTTTAGCTCTTCTTTTTTCTACACCTTTAGTAATCATCACGCCTAATTCAAACAATCCATAAAGTGGAATTGTTAATATAACCTGACTAACAACATCAGGTGGCGTAACAATTGCTGCTACAATCAAAATAATCACAAATGCGTATTTTCTATATTTCCTCAAAAACTTAGAACTAATTATTCCAAGTTTGGCAAGAAAATACATCATTACCGGCAATTCAAATATCAGACCAGTTCCCAATACCAGAACACTGATAAAAGACAACATATTTGACACATTGATATCATTTTTAATATCAGGGCTTAATGACCAATTTGAAAGAAAATTGAGTGAAATAGGAGCCAGAACAAAATATCCAAACAAAATTCCGATTGCGAACAGTATAAACACATAAAACACGAAGCTTTTACTGTATTTGAGTTCTTTTAAGTTTAAAGCAGGTCGGATAAATCTCCAAATTTCCCAAAGGATATAAGGCATTGCAATAATTATCCCAACAATAAATGCTAATTTAAATGCAAGTAAAAACTGACCTGCCATTTCAGTATTCTGAAGTTGAATGTGAAATTCTTGAACACAAAGTCTGTCATCATGATAGAATTTTTGCGAGAATTCGCACATTTTTCTGTAAGTATAAAAATCCTTGTGTAACGGACCAAGAATGATATCACTAAAGATTTTTTCTATATAAACAAAAACAACAATTGTTGCTAAAACTACTGCAATTGCAGAACGGGTGAGGTGCTTACGAAGCACATCAATATGGTCGAGAAATCCCATTTGGGGTTCCTGCGATTCTTCTGTATCTATTTGATCGAGTGCCATTTTTTTTACATCATCATCCCACCGCAAACGCTGAGGGTTTGTCCGGTTATATAAGCAGACATATCGCTAGCAAGAAAAAGACAGGCGTTTGCCACGTCTTCAGGAGTTCCGCCGCGTTTTAAAGGTATTGTATCAACCCAACCTTTAACAACATCCTGATTTAAAGCAGCTGTCATTTCTGTTTCGATAAAACCAGGTGCCACAGCATTGCAACGAACATTTCTTGAACCTAATTCTTTAGCTACTGATTTAGTCAAACCAATCATTCCTGCTTTAGAGGCTGCATAATTAGCCTGACCGGCATTACCTGTAACACCTACTACAGAGGTCATATTAATAATTGAACCCGCTTTATTTTTCAAGAAAGTTTTCAGGCAAGCTTTTGTAAGATTGAAAGCAGATTTAAGATTGGTATTAATCACCTCATCCCATTGTGCTTCACTCATGCGCAAAAGCAATGTATCGCGTGTTATACCGGCATTATTTACAAGTATGTCTATAGTTCCAAAATCAACCAATACTTTTTCAATCAGCTCATGAGAAGCATCAAAATTTGCAGCATCACTTTGGTATCCTATAGTTTTTACACCATATTTTTTAGAGAGTTCAATTTCAAATGCTCTTGCTTTTTCAATAGAAGAAGCAAATGTAAATGCAATATCTGCACCCTGGGATGCAAATTTCTCTGCAATTCCTTTTCCGATACCTCTTGAACCGCCTGTAATTAAGGCAACTTTACCTTTTAATAACATTTTTTAATATTTTAGCAAACCTACATTAAAACTATTATGAGTACAAATATTTTCATGGTGATAACAAAAAAAAGTCCCGGTTTATACCGGGACTTTTTTTATTATATTTTACAATAGCTTAACGAAGTTTCAATTCGATTTCGCCTGGTTTACCACCAACATACTCGATAACAATTCTATCCCTTGAGATACCGTATTTTTCATTAAGGTATTTAGCGATAGCGTCGATACATCTTGTATTAGAAGCACCATTATATTTAGAGCTTTTGCCAGCAGGACCTGTAATTACAAGTTTCTTGTCTGGGCACTGTTTCATTTTATCAGCAATTTGATAAAGAAGACTTTCTTGTTGTGCTCCGATTTTGCAATTTTTCAAAGCAGGAATGCTTGGGAAAACAACACCATCACAATTACAACAAGATTTAATTTCAACACCGTTACGATCAACCAATGCACCCGGAGCAGAATTTAATTCTCTGTCAAGAGCATCTGGAACGCCATCTCCGTCTGAATCAATACCAACACCATCAGCATCTACAGGAACACCGTTTGGAGTGAAACGTTCTTTATCTAATTTATCCGGAACACCATCTCCATCAGAATCTACTGCAGTACCGTCACCATAAACCTTAGTGCTATCCGGAGTATTGTTATCACGATCCCAATAATCAGAAACACGGTCACCGTCTTTATCTGAAGTAAGGCTATCAACTTTATTGTCAATTACTGTGATTTTATCATAAACTGATTCAACCGGGCTTAACCAATCGTAATGCTGAGCATTTTTGTTACCGAATTTGAATCCAACACTAAGTCTGATGTTTGAATAAGCATCAAAATTACGGTTTTGGAAAATATGAGTATTGTAAACGTCAATATCATCACTTCTCAAATAAGTGTATCTGTATTCAAGACCAACGTCAATTCTTCTGCCAAAGCTATGTTTTAAACCAAGACCAACCGGCACGATAAAGTGTCTTCCCTGATATCTTTCTTCAACATCTTTTCCAAGATTTGGGTTTGGAGCACCTGTTCCAAAGTAAGATGTAAGATAGTAATCACCAAGGAATAACCTCTGATCAGTGAAAGTAGCTCTTGAATTAAAATTACCCTGACCCAATCCTAAGAACATGTACATTTGTGTTCTGCGAAGTGGGCGTATGAATGAAATATTACCAAGGGTAATCATCATCTGGATATTGTATTCTTTATAGTAACTTCTAAATTTAAAGTTATCTTTAAATAAAGTCGGGCTTTGGAAATCTCTTTCGCCTCTAAGTTTACCGAAGTTATATTCAGCTCTGATACCAAAGGTCTGAGAAACAGAATATTTTACATAAGGACCAACAACCCAACCTGGTTGAAGTTTGTCAGCGTCACCATGAAATAAAGTCATACCGCCGATAATACCAGCAGTCCATTTCATTGCTCTTCTGTCCTGAAACCAGCTCTGATCAGCATACTGACCTGAATCTAATCCCGGAGTTTTTTTACCTGCAGGCCATTTAGGCAAGGCATTTGGATGCCATTTTACAGTTTCTGATTTAGCAGGATCCGTAGATTCTGTTGCAGTAGTTGTCGTCGTTGTAGTCGTTGTTTCAGTTTTCTGTGCATAAGTGTTTGCATAGCCCATTATAAACAGTGAAAAAAACAGTACTTTAAGCGTCTTCATTTTTGTTGAATTCTTTTTAAATATTTTACAATATTATGGCTTTAACGCCTATATAGCAAAGATTTAAGTGAATTTAATTAATTAAATCCATAATTAATTATATAAATAATTGATAATCAATCATTTATATTCAAAAATTATTTTGAATTCAGTCGGTTTTACATTTATTGATTCCGTGAAATCGTGTAACCAAAAATTATAAAGTGTAACAAGATATTCCAGACAAAAAGTTTTACGCTCCTGAATAGCTTCCGGATTGAAGTAATTTCTTTTCATTTCTAA
>JACMRS010000143.1 GCA_014376345.1 Bacteroidia bacterium
GTGTAAGAATTTTTAGTGGCTAAATTAATTGCATTAATAGTTTCAGTAAGTGAACCTATCTGATTTACTTTCACAAGAATAGAGTTTGCTATTTTCTTATCAATACCTTCCTGCAAACGCTTTACATTGGTTACAAAAAGATCGTCTCCGACAAGCTGAACTTTGTTGCCAATTTCTTCAGTTAATTTTTGCCAGCCATCCCAATCATCTTCTGCTAATCCGTCTTCTATTGAAATAATAGGATATTTATTAACCCAGCCTTTCCAGTAATCAACCATTTCATCACTGCTCAGTTTTTTATTATCTGATTTATGAAAATGGTAAGCACCATCTTTATACATTTCAGAAGCAGCTGCATCCATTGAAATCCAAACATCAACACCGGGTTTGTAACCGGCTTTTTCAACAGATTGAAGCACTATTTCTATTGCCTCTTCATTTGATCTGATATTCGGAGCAAAACCGCCTTCATCACCAACATTAGTGCTGTAACCTTTACTTTTTAAAACAGTTTTTAAAGTGTGAAAAATATTAACTCCCATAGCAAGTGATTCTGAAAAAGAATCTGCATTTACGGGCATCACCATAAATTCCTGAAAATCAATCGCATTGTCTGCATGAGCTCCGCCATTCAGAATATTCATCATAGGTATTGGAAGTGTGCATGCATTTACACCACCAATATATCGGTAAAGTGGCTGCCTTAATTCTAACGCTGCAGCCTTAGCTGCGGCAAGAGAAACTGCAAGAATTGCATTCGCTCCTAATTTACTTTTATTCTCTGTGCCATCCAGTTCAATCATTAATCTGTCAAGCTGCGACTGATCAAAAACTGAAATACCTGATAAAGCATTATTAATATTCTTGTTAACATTAGAAACAGCATTCAAAACACCTTTTCCAAGATATACTTTTTTATCATTATCACGCAACTCAGCAGCTTCATGAATACCTGTACTGGCGCCACTTGGAACAGCTGCGCGACCTGTGAAACCATTTTCGGTAGTTACATCTGCCTCTACAGTCGGGTTGCCTCTTGAATCAAGAATCTGTCTTGCTGTAATCCTGGAAATTTTACTCATAATTTTATTCTATTAAATTAAACTAATTTTCAGCTTTTTATCATGTTGATGAAATCATCAAAAAGGTATCTGGAATCGTGCGGACCTGGTGAAGATTCAGGATGATACTGAACTGAAAATGCTTTTTTATTTTTTATCCTGATCCCTTCAATAGTATTGTCGTTCAGGTTGATATGTGTAACTTCTAAAAGTGGATTTTCTTCTGCTCTTAAAGCAAAACCATGATTTTGTGAGGTAATTTCAGAGCGACCTGTCTGAAGATTCAAAACGGGATGGTTCAAACCTCTGTGTCCATTGTGCATTTTAAATGTTGAAAGTCCACAAGCCTTACCCAACAACTGGTTACCCAGACAAATGCCGAACATTGGCACATTCAGATCAAGAAGTTCTTTAACCGTATCAACAGCATAATCCATTGCAGCAGGGTCACCGGGACCGTTGGAAATTAAAACACCATCCGGTTTCCAGTCCATTAAATCCTTTGCAGTTGATTTTGCAGTAAACACGCCGCAATAATTATCACGTTCTGAAAGACAGCGAAGCATATTTCTTTTAACCCCGTAATCCAAAACAGCAATGCGCCTTGTTGCTGTGTCACTTCCGTATGTATAAAACTCGTTTGTTGTAACATGCGAAGAAAGTTCAAGTCCATCCATTGAAGGCACTTTTGCAAGTTCTGCTTTAAGTGCATCAATGTCTGTAATTTCTGAACTGATAATGGCATTCATAGCACCTTTATCTCTTACATGTCGAACAATTTCACGGGTATCTACATCCTGAATACCTGAAATTCCGCTGGCAACAAAAAAATCATCAATACTCTGACCAGCCATTTTCCGGCTGTAATTAAATGAAAAAGTTTTGCAGACAAGTCCGGCAATTTTAATTCCGGAACTTTCCATATCTAAATTACTGGCACCATAATTTCCTATGTGAACATTGGTTTGCACAAGAATTTGTCCGTAGTAAGATGGGTCTGTAAATACTTCCTGGTAACCTGTCATACCGGTATTAAAGCAGAGCTCTCCGGTAGTGGTTCCAATTTTACCTATTGCGCGGCCTCTGTAAAAAGTACCGTCTTCAAGAAGAAGAATAGCTGGTTTGTTATGTATGGTTTCCAAATCAGGGTGCAAAGTTATCAAAAAAAACGGTTACTAATAAACAAGTTTTACCTTTTATATAAAGTGTTGTTATTTAATTAATTCGATTAATTTTTATTGATTTTAAGAGTTTTAATATCAGATCTTAACTTACTTTTGCGCCCTCAATGGGTTTAAAAGTTAAGATTTCAACAATTCCGGGTTCAGGTAAAGGCTTATTTACGGATTCTGATATTAAAAAAGGTGATATTATTTGTGAGTATGAGGGTGAGAAAATGACCTGGAAAGAATGTCAGAAAAGAAATGAAGATCAGGAAGGTATAGGCGCCTATTATTTTCACATTTCTGACAGTAATTGTGTTGATGCACAATTTACTTTAGATGCTATGGGGCGTTACGCCAATGATGCCAAAGGTATGAGCAAAATAAAGGGTTTAAATAACAACGCTGAATACCAGGTTATCAAAAAGAAACCATATATTGTAGCTAAAAAAAATATCAAAGCCGGCTCAGAAATACTGGTGGCTTATGGTGCTGCGTATTGGAAAGTAATGAAGGAAGCACTAAAAGGGATTTGAGATTGTGGTGAAGAATTGCTGATTTCTGAATTATTGATTTCTGATTTTGGGAATTTGAGATTTTGAGCGTAATTCTGTCTCGGCTAAGCCGAGATACAGAATGAAGTGAAGAATCTCCTACGCAAATAATTAGTGATTTGAGATTTGTGATTTGTGTATCAGTAATAATGTAGGGGCACACGGCAGGTGAAGAATTGCTGATTTCTGATTTTGAGATTTTGTCATTTTGAACAAAATTCTGTTGAAGGTATTCCTTCATTACAGAATGCAGTGAAGAATCTCCTGCGAGATTATTTAAGATTTGTTATTTGTGAATTTGTGAATTACAAAATCACTTCTGATAAACACTCCAAAACTCTGTCCTTCCCAACCAATCATTGACATTCACACTTTCGGCAAAAGGCGGTAATTGCGAATACATTCTATAATAACCATCTTTCTTCCATTCATAATGATTTACTATCACTCTTTTTGAAGGATGCATATCGTTAAAGGGTTTCATACTTTTAACTGAAGTATCTTTCATATAAACATTAAACCAATGTACATCCTTATATGGATTTTCACCTGCAAAAGAGACATCATTTAATGATTCATTATATAGATGCTTTAAAAGCAAAACCCTCTTATTAGCCGGTTGAAATGAAACTGCAATTGCCATCAGAATATTTATTACAAATAATATAATTCCGGTTATTCTGATTGGTTTTTTCAATATTAACTTTTCGATTTTAACCTGATACCGAACAAACACAATGCACATCATTAAAGGTACAAAATGAAGTAATGGAAAAACAAAACGAAGTTCTTTATGCCCAACTGCAATGTGACCAAGTAAAAATGGCAGCAGAATCCAGGTAAGTACATGCTTTTTCTTTTTGGTAACCAACAATGCAAAAGCATACAAAATAAGAATTCCAAATGGAAGAAAAAATTTATTTATACCATCTGAAAAATAATAATACCAAGGTTCAATTCCAAATTCTGCGGCTTTATTCTGAATAATATTAACTGAAAAATATTCCCATAATGTAAATACCCATTTTCCATAAAACCAGTAATCTATAATTACACCGGCTAACAAAACAAAAATTACAGAAAAAGAATAAATAAGGATCTGCCTTAAACTGAATTTACCAAAAATAATGATCCACAATCCAAAGCCTGCAATCATAAATGCAAACTGGTATCTCACCACCAAAGACAACCCTGCAAGTAAACCGGCTAAAATAACACTTCGTGTCTTTTTACTTGTATAAGGAAATGCAGCAATTGACATTGCAAACAGTGATCCTGATATATTTTCAGATGAAAACCTTGCGTTGGTATAAGGCATGCACCAGAATAATAGTGTAAATGCCCAAAAAACAATCTCTGCTTTCTCATTCATTTTACCTTTAATGAATGTCTTGTAAACCATTGCCGCTGCTGCAATTGAAAGTGTAACAGAAAAAAAACGCAAAACCATAACCCAGATAAAAGGATCAGGTTTTCCAAATAATCCAAGTGCTTCATAAAATATGAAAGCAGCCAGTGGCTGAAGTGCGGGACGAATTGCATTGTGAAACTCCCAGGCTAAATCAGATGCAGGTGAAATGCCGGCTTTAAAACCTGCAAATTCGAGAATCTGAAAATGTTCATCAGGATGGTAATGGCCTACAGAAAAAATGGCAGCAATAATGTGTAGCAGAATTCCGACTATGATGATTTTATTTTTCAATGCGCCAAAGTTAATGAATTATGTAAGATTCATAATAAAAGTGAATAAATGCTCTGTAAATCAAAATAAAATCATTCTGAAATGCAATTTCATTCTGATTGAGGAAATCTTTAACTTTGCGGTATGAGTCGCAGCGAGATACTCGTTCTTATTTCAATACCTGTTTACACAGCTTTTATTGCCTGGGAAGCGTGGTTGGGATATAAGCAACGCAAAGCTTTGTACGATTTGAAAGACAGTGCTATCAGTTTGTGGCTCGGTATTGCAGGTTTTGTTATCGATCTGGCAATGGGTGTCATCACATTTGGTGTACTCAACTGGTGCAATAAACATGCAATCTACAAGCCCGATTTATTAACCTATTACCCTGTTGCAGCATGGATTATAGTATTTATCGGTCAGGATTTCTGCTTTTACTGGCTTCATCGCAGCGAGCATTACAGCAGAATACTCTGGGCTGTACACAGCAACCACCATTCTTCAGAAAAATATAATTTTACCGTGGCGCTGCGCTCTTCGGTGCTGCAGCCTATGTACCGGTTTCTATTTTATATTCCGATCGCATTTTTAGGTTTCGATGGACTCACAATAATGTTCATGTATGCTGTTAATCAGTTTTACCAGTTTTTTCTGCATACTGAAACTATTGGCAAACTAGGCTGGTATGAAAAGATCTTTGTAACACCTTCTCACCACCGAGTACACCATGCCAGCAATGTGCAGTATCTTGATAAGAATATGGGACAAGTACTCATAATCTGGGACAAAATATTTGGCACTTTTAAGGAAGAAACCGATGCCCCTATTTACGGACTCACCACAAATTTGAAAACTTACCACCCTACTAAAGTTATATTTAAAGAATGGAATAAAATATTTTTTGATTTAAAGAAAAAAGGACCATTAAAACAAAAGTTCAATTACCTGTTAAAGCCACCCGGCTGGAGTCACGACGGCAGCACCAAAACCAGTGCAGAGTTACGGAAGGAAGCAGGGATTGAATAGCCGTTTGAAGTATATTTATCTTTCAGTATTCATAATAATTCTATTAGCGGGATGCAGGCATTCATCAAATGCAGTTATTGGAAACCCTGTTCAGAACATCTTTTACCATGGAGTATCAAACCCTGTAGAAATTGCCGCTGAAGGTTACGATTGCGGAAAGATAGATCTTATTTGCACGAACGGAAAATTAACTAAAACAGGAGATTGCAATTATATGTTTTCAGCCGACAGCTCAGACATGACTGAGCTAAAAGTTGTGAAAATATCCGGCCGCGATACGGTTGTCCTTAAAAGCAATAAATACAGGATCGATAACATTGGGCTGGTGGCATATATGTCAGCAAACGATTCAAAAGAATTCCCGACTGGTATGATCAATAAAGGATTGTTTGAAAAGTGCTCTGATTTAAATATTAGAACTGAACTAAACTTCGCTATAGATGTTAAATTTAAAGTTAACAGCTATAATATCATCATAGTCAGGAATAACAGGATTCTTAATAATTTTATCTGTAGTACACCGAAGTTGAGTGAAGATGTGAAAAGTGCATTTTCGAAACTTCAGAAAGACGATGTAGTTTTGATAGCAGATATCACTGTAATTCACGGAACAAGGCAAAAAATTGCACCGCTTGAATTTATTATTCAATAAATCTGACTAATATTTTTTACAGGGGGGAAATTCCAAAACATTTAATAACTCCTTCGGGATAACGTAAGTACGGGTAGGCCTCGCGTCTACCCCACGCATCATGAATCAAGGACACCGCACGTAAGGGTAGGCCTCGCGTCTACCCCCACGCCTCATGTCTAAAAGGACACCGCACGTAAGGGGGCTTCGCGTCTGTACGGATAGGCTTCGCGTCTGTACGGGTAGGCCTCGCGTCTGTACGGGTA
>JACMRS010000144.1 GCA_014376345.1 Bacteroidia bacterium
ACCAAGGTGAATTGGTTACTGCATTGGTGGGCTGTAGGAACATTGTGCATTGTTGATTTTTTTAATCTCCTAGAAATAAAACGAGTAAAGTGATTGTTTTGAAATACTCTAAGCCACAAGTAGCGCAAATAAACCCCTACCTTAAAATTTCGAAAGTGTCCCTGAGTAATTTACAATTTGCTCTGTTGCCGTTTGAGTATAATTCATAATCATTTGATTTCCTGAAAATTCGCCACTCCCAGTTACTCTACCAATACCATTAAAGTCTGTTGGTTGTATTATAAATTTAGTACCATTTAAATCTGCGACTGTTAACCAGCCGCCAAAAAGTATTTTAATTTCTTGGTCTTTTTCACCGTTAGATACATCTATTACCATGCTGTATGGCATTGAGCTCGATGCTCCCGACCTACTAATTTTTGCTACAGTAGGGCCTTGATATTTTCCTGAGTAGTTTACGCTATTGCTTGTTTTATTATTTTTTGAACATGCACACAAGCATAGGACCAGTAGTACGATTGCAAAATATTTCTTAATAAACTTTTTTGGTTTAATACCTACTCTTTGACACAGTTTTCGGTGACCCTGTTTATAAATGATTGAGATTAAACTTGTTGACGTCTTACATGACGACACTAATATATAACTTTTTCCACTTTTGAATGTGAATTACAAGTGCAATGAGAAATACTGTATCGTATTCGGTGCACACCTAGGTGAGTTAAGAGAAAGCAAGGGTATTGGCATGCGGCAATTTGCCATGATAGCAGATATGGAATACAGCCAGCTCAGCAAAATTGAAAGGGGCGTTTCTAATCCGACAATCTCAACCGTGCTTGCTTTGGCAGCCGCACTAGAAGTTAGCCACCACACTTTATATGACTTCAAATTTCCTGCATAGTCATTTTACAAAACACCGGCATCTGCAAAACTAAAATAGTCTTTTTCGACCGGCGAGATAATAAGGTGGTCCAGCAATGCTATGTCAAGAATTTTTGCCGCATCCTTTATTCGGTGCGTCAAGTCTATATCAGCCCGTGAAGCTTTCAGGTTACCTGAAGGATGGTTATGTGCCAAAATAATACCGGTGGCTGCGGTCGTCAAAGCAATAGCAAATATCAGCCTAATGTCAACTGTGGTAGAAGTAATCCCACCTTTGGACATCGGGTAAATACCAAGCACGCGGTTGGCTTTATTGAGATACATTACCATGAAATCTTCCTGTAGCGAGATTGTTTCTTCATTAAAAAATGGCTTGAATAAAACATATGCATCCAGAGCGCTAACCATAACAGGCTTATTAGCAATTGCAGGCCGATAACTGACGCTGATCTCAGCGACTTTAAATTCATCTTTTACCATGATATGGGATATTAAAAAAGCTTCATCCGGTTTGGATGAAGCTCGGGGTTAAGAGATATTATTTGATGATAGAGAAGCACCAGTAGACATACCAGGTTCCAGTAATCTTATAGCACAGTTTGTGCTCTTTATGAAGCATTATAGCTTCTATGAATACTGTAGTTCCAACCGGTATGTCTGATACAGCAGTTTTGCAGATTGCACGTATCGGAGTAAAAAGCTGTA
>JACMRS010000145.1 GCA_014376345.1 Bacteroidia bacterium
AAGCTGAATGAAAATAAAGATATTAATGTGTGGCTTGTTAATACAGGCTGGAGCGGTGGTGCTTACGGAACAGGTAAAAGAATGAAACTTGCCTATACTAGGGCTATGCTTACAGCTGCATTAAACGGAGATCTTGAAATGGTTGAATTCCATACACATCCTGTTTTCGGAGTTGCAATTCCAACAAAAGTTGAAGGTGTACCGACAGAGATTTTAGATCCGCGAAATACATGGGAAGATAAAGGTGCTTACGATGCAAAAGCCAATCATCTTGCTGAATTATTCACGACTAATTTTGTCAATTTTGCTGATGGTGTAACTGATGAAATTTTAGCTGCAGCACCTAAAGTAAGCGCTGCGAGTTAAGGCATTTGAGATTAAACTGTCATAACATTGTGTTTTTTCGATAAACGCAATTAAAATAAAAATAAAATCATTCAGAATGATTTGAATTTTGAGTAAATTTGCGTAGTGTTTTCATAGTTTTAGTTTTGCCGGAGGCTGTATCTTAATTGATATAGCCTTTGGCATTTTTAAACCACATTACATTTACACAAATACAAGTTATTCATCTTGCCGATACTGATAACTTTAATGTCGGGAAACACCTCTGAAATGCTCTTATTAAACTGCGTTTTGTGATCATCAGAAGTGAAAATACAGTTCTTAATAAAAAGTCCGTTTTTAGTAAGTCTGTGGATTACATCTTTAAAATAATCTGACTGTTGTGAATCACCGGGCATTGCAATATCAAGATAAAGGTCGTCGATAATAACATCGTATTTGGTGTTAGTGTTTTGCAGATATTTAAAAGCATCTTCACAAATTAAACCTACATTTTTAAATTTACCGATACCGAAATGTTTGATAGCGGCATCAATTATACCCTGATCAAATTCAATTGCTGTAACCGCGCCTTCAAGTTGAAGATCTTGTCTTAAAAGCTTAACGATACTGCCTCCTCCAAGTCCTAATAACAACGTTTTATCCGGATTAATCTGTTTCATATTAATCTGTTTAAACAACTCTTTGAAAATAGAATGAAGAGAACCAAAAGAGTAATTGGCATTTTTAGTATTTAAAACCTTGATGCCATTTTCATAAGCAATCTCAAGTTCCTGACCGGCAATAGTTTTAAAAGTTTTCACCTTCACAGGCCAAAGGTAACTTATATAATTAAAGATATTTTTCAAAGGTATCAGAAATGCCAGGCGATACCGAATGTCAGTCCAAGGCTGCTAAAAGCATTCCTCGAAGTAAGAGTTTCTCTGGGCTTAGAATTATCATAACCTTTAGGGTTGATTTTTTTATCATTGATACCATTATCCAGATTGTTCAGATACCTGATTTCTCTGTCATAAACAGTGGGAAAAACTTCATTGAGAGTATTATTTTTAGAATCTGAATATTCAGTGATTTTTTCAGATCTCATTTTAATATTGAGGATGTTTATTCTGATTCCGATAAGTGCGTTGATGTTATTAATCAGTTTAATTTCAGTTCCGATAGTTCCTGTAAAACCAATGGCTGGCATGTTTCTGATTTCAGATTTTGATTTAAAAGAAAATGCTGAATCGGTATAGATTTTTTCTTGTTTAATTTTGCCTAAAAAAGGTGCTATTAGTCCAATATTAAAAAAAAGTCTCTGACTTTTCAAATAAATATGATAACCTACTGAAAACGAAGCTCGGAATTGCCAGGCGCTGAGTCCGGTATAAGATATTTGTTTGCCATTTTTCAGATAAACACTTTCGATAAGGGTATTATTACTAGTAAGGTAATTTATTCCGAAGCCGATGTAAAAATGACTATCCAGTTCATTTTTGTAGCCGGCTTCAATTACAGTTCCTGATCCAAGAGAATAGGGGAGCGACTTACTGCCGGAAGTAGTTTGAGCAACGCCGCGGCTTTTTGTATTGATGCCAAAATTATATCCTGTGGTAATACTAAAGGATTGGTTTTGCGCTGAAACTTCAAAGCAGATAAATAAGAGTAATGAGGGAATAAAACACTTTATCATTGAAAAGCAAATTACAATGTTTTTTTCCGGTATTGCAAAACAATAAATAGCAGGTATATTAAAATCCCTGATGAGAACAATCCAAAACTTAAAGGAAGGGTGTATTTTTCATACCCAAAGAACTCACCAAACATCCAGGTAGAATTGGCCAGGATCCAGGCGCACACTGACAGGTTAGTTAGAAAACAGCTCTTGTCTTTTCTGGTAAAGTAAGCAATAATAAAAGCGACAATTACAGTTGGGAAAGCCATAAACATACCGACAGCTTTCCATTTCATTAGCCAGCACAGATCTTTAACGAGCCACATAGGAATATGAATATTTTCATATTTTTGAAGTTTCATTATTTCCTGGTTGCTTTAATTGCATAAACCATAGGGATCTTATCTTCAAATCTTTCTATCTTAAATTTCCCCGGAGCAGTTTCAATCAATCCATTAAAGCAATTGTATGGAGAATAATTGTATTCATCAAAGCTGTTAATATTAAGTGAATGGGAGACCAGTGCATTTATAATTTCAGATATGCTGTGGTTCCAGCCATGAGAAATTTGTCTGATTGGTGCATTCCTGTCAGCGTAAGTGCCTTTATTTGTTTCTGTAATAACGCCATGATTGTGGTATGGATATTTTATATGCGTAAAATCATCGTCGAACATCCATACTACCGGATGAAAATCAACCATGATAAAAGTACCTCCGGGTTTAAGGTGCCTGCGGATTACTTCTGCCCATTTATCAAGATCGGGAAGCCAGCCGATTGTGCCATAACTTGTAAATACGATATCGAAACTTCCTGCTTTTTCATTGAGATCATAAACATTACTGCAGATAAATTCAGCAGCTAAGTTTAGCTCAGTGTTCAGTTGTTTCGCGTGTAGAATTGCTGTGTCTGAAAGATCTACTCCTGTTGCTTTAGCACCTTTTCTGGCCAGCGATAAGGTATCCTGACCGAAATGACATTGAAGGTGCAGGATTGATTTTTCTTTAACATCTCCAAGTAAAGCAATTTCAACAGGATTCAAAGAATCGCGACCGGCTTTAAATCCAGCCAAGTCATAAAATTCCGAATTCAGATGGTGTTTAGTTTTTTCATTCCACAATAATTTGTTGTCGTTGAAGTAATCCATTGACGGCAAATTTATTGATTAATGGTGAAAGAATTATTTATTAATTCCGGCTAAATGAAGAAAGAAATTAAGTTCAAAATAACGGCCTTTTTGACTTATGCTAACTTTAAAAAAGATATCGCAAATTTCATATATTGGATAATGAGATTCATCTCTGCATTCTGTAATGACGGAATACCGTCAACAGAATTTGGTTCAGAATGACAAATTCCGAAATCAGAAATTCTTTTTCCGGTTATAGAAATGTGTAATGAACCATTCGGGCAACTTGCGGTCTAGGTCGGTAACTTGCACTTTGCGTGCATCTGTTATTTCTGCAACCAACTCAAAGTAAGTTTCAGAGTTGTCAAAAAGAAAGGCACGGTCCCTAAGTTTTACAGTGTCGAACAGCAGTTTTAGTGACCTGTAATATCTATCTATAATAGTTTCAGGCTTAACCGGATGCCCGGATTTTGCAACTCTTAACTTTACCCGGTTAATGTTGATGCCGGGGTTTTCAGTAGTAATATAATAAACATAAATTCTGTAACCCTGCTCCCTTGCCTGCGATATAAAAGCGAGTTTTGAAGGATGAGAAAGGACTGTTTCAAATGAAAATGAAGTTTCTGATTCAAGAAGTTTCCTCCTTATGAATTCAGCGATATCTGCTGCCAGATATGAATTGATAGGTGTGTCACGAATAATTATTTTGCCTTCTTCATGAAAAAAGCATTCTTCAATATTCTCTTCATCAAGCTTTGTAACAGACATTCCAAAGTCTTTAATAAATTTTCTCAACTCTTCTGTAGTTGTAGAAATATTAAAGACTGAAAGGTCAAGATATAAGTTTTCACGAAGCGACAATTCGATATCATCTGAATTGATGTAGTAACCTAAATTAAGGTTGAAATTTTGACTAAGAGATTTAATAAGGGTTGATTTACCCGAACCATTCGGCCCGGCGAAAATGCGGAGCCTTTTTGTTTTATCAGCCAATGGTAAAGGTTGACGGAACTCGTACCCGTGAACGTTTCATTTTGCCAAGCTTTTCAACGCTTCCATCGGGATGCAGAAAACAAAGGTAACCATCATCGGCAATCATTACAGGCATATTAAGATCTCTGGCTTCCTGAAGAGCGACAACAGAGGCGTCAATGGCGGCACCTACCAGCATCGAAATGTTTGTACGGGAACTAGTGCCTGTAAGAAAAGCTCCAAGTGAACGTCCGGTAAGACCTTTTGCAAGGGCTTCACGAATTATTTTTGTTTTATTGATACTTTTGGACATAATCGAACTGCATTACAAATTTAAAGAAAAAAACTAATTATCTTTTAAAAAAAGCAGCAATTAT
>JACMRS010000146.1 GCA_014376345.1 Bacteroidia bacterium
AGTTTAGCGGGATCAAACCAGATGCGCATTGCATATTTTTTCTGACCCCAAATCTGCACTGTACTTACACCCGGAATTGTTTGTAATCTTTCAGCAATCACATTTTCAGCGTAGTCACTTAATTCCAAATGGTTTCGGGTATTACTCTGCAGTGTCATTGAAATAATCGCATCTGCATTGGCATCCGATTTTGTTACAGTAGGACGGGCATCAATATCCAGTGGAAGCTGTCTTTCTGCTTGTGATACTTTATCTCTAACATCGTTGGCAGCAGCTTCCATATTCACATTGATATCAAACTCAACTGTGATGATACTGGAACCCTGATTACTGTTGGATGATATAGATTTAATACCAGCAATACCATTAAGTCCTTTTTCAAGTGGCTCGGTAATCTGGCTTTCAATTACATCGGCATTAGCACCCGAATAATTTGTCCGCACTGTTACTACCGGAGGATCGATGCTGGGATATTCCCTTACTCCAAGATATTTATATCCGATTACACCGAACAGGACGATAAGAAGGTTCATCACAATTGTGAGAACGGGCCTGTTGATGCTGGTTGTTGATAAGCTCATGTTAGAAAAATTTTAGCTTTATTTCATAATTTTTAAAGGCATACCGGGTCTTATTCCCATTATACCTGTAGTTATAATAGTATCACCTGCCTGAATGCCAGAAACAATCTGTACCATGGTTTCATTTCTAAGTACTGTTTGAACTGGCACCGCAACTGCTTTGCCTCCACGACTAATATAAACCTGCTGACCTTTAAGTACCGGAACAATTGATTGAGTAGGCACCATCAGTGCATTTTCATTTTTAGCAAGCACCAGTTCTACTTTAGCAAAAGCACCTGAAACAATGGCATTACCTGTGTTTGCTGCTCTTGCCCTGATTTTTAAAGTACGGGTAGCGGCATCAATACCAGGCTCAAATGCATAAACAATGCCTTCATATTTTTTATCAGAACCTTCAATTGAAAAAGTAATTTTAGAACCATTTTTAATCATACTTGCATACCGCTCAGGCACCGAAAAATCTATTTTAACCGGGTTGAGTTGTTGCACCACAGCAACAATAATTTGAGGCGTAATGTAACTTCCCTCACTCACATTTCTCAATCCAACCATGCCATTAAAAGGAGCAGTTATTTTAGCCCTGTCTATTTGCACTTTCAATACTTCAGCATCTGCTTTTAATGACTGAACTTCAGTTGAAGCCATATCATATTCTTCTCTGCTAACACCTTGTGCTGTAAGAAGTTGCTTATACCTTCCGAGTTTTTCTTCTGACAATTTAATTTCAGCATTAATTTTCATTAATTGCGCCTGAAGATCTGCATCATTAAGTTTTAACAATACCTGTCCTTTTGTTACTGCTTGTCCTTCTTTAAAATAAATAGCTGTTACTTTACCTGAAATTTCCGGTCTTAATTCAACAGTTTCATTTGGCATAATTGTTCCGGTTGCGAAAAGATTATTATCAAGAGATTGCGCTTTGACAACAAACACGCTTACCAAAGCAGTTTGCACTGGTGGTTTTCCATCTTTACCAACTGCATTTGAGGGACCTTTACCGCTAGCGCCTTCATCGGGAACGGGGAAAAAGAAATGCTTTACCAAAAGTAAAGCGCCAATGATGACAGCAATTATTATAATTGTTTTAACGTTTTTCATTTTTTTCTGATTTGTCTTGCGGGTTTAATTTCCATTTGCATTGTGAGGCGCGGCTGTTCGTCGAGGTTTTTTGAAACTCTTGAAAGCAACTCAAAAATACTTACTTTATCTTGTTTTGTAAATCCTTTAAAAATATTGCGGTTCACAGCTATTACAGTTTCTTTAATTTCAGGAATTGCTTTTTTTGCTTTTGCTGTAAGAGTTACAACATACTCCCTTCGGTTGTTAGCATTGGGTTTTCTGTCAAGCATCCCTGAATCCACCAAATAATTCATTATTCTTACTAAAGATGCCTTATCTATAAAAAGATAATCTGCTATATATTGCTGTGAAACAGGAACATTGCAATTATCAAGCAACAATAAAACCGAATAATACCTCTCTAATTCAAGATGTTGTAGCGACTTAGAAAGCACACCACAATATTTTTTTGTAATAATTCCAAGAGTAGTACCCAGTGGCAACCATTCATCACATTTCTTATCCATAGTTGTAATTTAAACTGTTTACATTGTAAACAATCTTCAAAAGACAACTTTATTTTTTTAGGAAGGCTTATAATATTTTTTAAATTCTTTGTAATATGGCCACAAATCGACTAATCAATTCCGGCAGTCGGTATCGTAAATTTTAGGCTCTATGAAATACTGGTAAGACAAATTTTTATCAAAAACATACGAAGGATTGATATTCATTACGATATGAACCTTTTCAGTAAGATTAGCAACGGAGAATTTGTATGACTTACCTGTAAATAATGTAAATCCATAAAATTCAAGACTATCGAATTTAGAGCAATCAACAGATATTCTGTAATCGGTGTAACCAGATGTAAAAAAAACAACAGAATCTTTTGAAATACCCTGAATAGTATCTTTATAATAACCTTTGATATCAATATTTGTGAAGGTAATTCCAGTCTTTTCTCTGAAAGAAAAATCAACCTTTCCTTTTGAGATTCCACCGGATAATTCAATGTTTCTGATTAAATTAATTTTTGACTTTGGAATGGATTTCAAAACCAGATTTCCTTTAACTTTTCTCCAGGTTCCCATACTGATTACTGCAGTATCTATGCATCCCGATTCAAGCATAAAAGTAGAATCGCTGTACATAAACAATTTTCTTCTGCATTCAGTTCCTTCACAGGCATACGGATAATTTGCAACAGGCTTTCTAACCGGAGATTGCATTGAAAGTCGCAGAATATCCGGTTTCTGTGCTTGTATAGCAGGTAATGTAAAAATTAGTGCAGTCAATATAATCAGAAATTTAACTTTCACTTTGTTGTTTCTAAGTCTGTAAAATGTCCTTTATGCTTTGGCTTTTCAAATTTCCCGGCATTGTAATCTTTCGAATTTCCTTTTGCGATTGATAATGTTTTCCAATCCTCATCTGCATACATTTTTGCGATGTAAACTATTTGCCCAACATGATACGGATAATGACAAAGCTGCCTGTTGATTGCCTCTGCAACCGTATGGCCCTCATTGCGGATATAAATCAGAGTATTCAAATCTTCTGCCTTCAGGTTGTTTAAAACGTCCGATAATAGATTCCAGCCTTCATTCCATTTCTGCATTAATACCTCCCTGCTTTCAATATCATTTTCAAATTCTGCATCACGGTTTCGCCAGGATTTTTCACCATCAGAAGTTAAAAAATCCGTCCATCTTGAAAGCATGTTTCCATTGAGATGTTTGACTATTGTTGCGATATTGTTACTGTCATCATTATATTGTTTAAATAAAGCCTCATCAGGAATCTGAGCAAAGGCTTTCTCACCTAATGAACGGTAATAATTAAATTGTTTTATAACACTTTCGAGATAATCCTGTATCATATTCTTTTATATAATTTTTCCTGCTTTCCATTTTGAAATTCCATAAGCAATTCCTTTAAATGGTTCCTTAAGCCTGCCTTTCCAGGGCATTCCCATTTTTAGCATGCTTCTGTATAAATATCCTGGTGTAATACCCCACTTTTTCATAAACTGTGAACGGCCGTCATTCAATTCAATTCTGTTGAGCGATTTTGACATAAAATGATAAACACGGCTTTTGCCCAAACCTTTGAAAACCCTGACACCGTGTTTCCATAATTTCATACTGAAATCCGGGTCGCTGTATAATCCCGGACTGAATTCAACACTATATCCGCCAACAGCTTCCCAGATACTTCTATGCACTACATTTGGAGGCCAGCTTGCACCGCTCCAATCATTCATAGGAAAATCCTTGTATTCTTTCAGAAGCTTTTCTTCCTCAAAATTTCCTGAAATATCACCATAATCCTGAGGTGAAATAATATTAGGATCATTGCCGTTTTTTCTGGGTTCAATCATAGTCGCTGAAAGGAAAAAATCAAGATGTCCGATATTTCTGATTTCGGTAAACAAATGCGCATCCCAATCCGGCAATACATACATATCATCATTCATGTATGAAATATAATCAGTTACAGAAAGTGCAGAAGCAGCATTCAGCGCATGGCAGATGCCAATATTACCTTCACTTTGTGTATGGTCTATTTGTTGTTCCCTCACCCACTCCAGAGTGCCGTCGCTACCGTCATTCACGTGCACAATAATCTGATGAGGATAAGTTGAGTTTTTTCTGATACTGTCGACACAAACTTTCAGATAGGCAATATTGTTCCAGCTTGGCACCAGAATAGAAAATAAGGGATCCTTTACTTTTCCATAAACTTGTTTATTATTGATGACCACAATGCAAAAATAAGTCAAAAATTTAGCAAAGACTTAAGGTATACCGCAAAATTAATTTCCGTAGTACGTTTAAAAAAAAGCTACATTTGCGGGTATATACAGACACCTTCTTTAAATAAAAACATGGCAGAAAAGATATTGGTAATAGGCAGTTGCGGACAACTGGGCACCGAATTAGTAGAATCACTCAGAGGCATTTACGGAACAGACAATGTGGTTGCATCAGATATTCGGAAAAGTGATGACGAAGTTTTTAAAAACGGTCCTTTTGAAACTCTGGATGTACTTGATAAAGCTACTCTTGGAGACATTCTTAATAAATACAAACCTTCACAAATTTATCATCTGGCAGCCTTACTGAGTGCCACTGCAGAAGCCAAACCAAAATTGGGCTGGTCGCTGAATATGGATGGACTTTTCAACGTTCTTGATGCAGCAATCGAACACAAAACAGGAAAAATTTACTGGCCAAGTTCTATCGCTGTTTTCGGTCCGAACACACCCCGTGTAAATACACCACAAAATTGCGTAATGGACCCGAGTACTATTTACGGAATCAGCAAATTAGCAGGTGAACGTTATTGCGAATATTATTTTAAGAAACACGGCGTGGATATCAGAAGTTTGAGGTATCCCGGACTTATTGGTTACAAATCGGAGCCAGGTGGAGGCACTACAGACTATGCAGTGAGCATTTACCATGATGCTTTAAAAACAGGCGTTCACAATTGTTTTCTTTCAGAAAACACGGTGCTTCCAATGCTTTATATGCCAGATGCACTAAAAGCGACTCTGGATATTATGCATGCTCCTGCTGAAAAAGTTAAAATCCGCTCAAGCTATAATCTTGCCGGAATGAGTTTTTCGCCAAAAGAAATTACTGCTTCAATTCAAAAACACATTCCTGAATTTAAAACAGAATACAACCCGGACAGCAGACAGGCAATTGCAGACAGCTGGCCTCAAAGCATTAACGATGCAGAAGCAAGAGCAGACTGGGGTTGGAAAAATGATTTTAACCTGGATGCTATGACCGCAGACATGCTAAAAAACCTTGCACCTGTTTACGGAAAACAACCACTTTAAAAATAATCTGAGAAAACTTTTTTAACACAATTAACGTATTTTTTTAAGACTATATATATAAAAGTCAAATGATAAAATTTTTAAAGATTACACTTATTATGGGATTTAGCTGGCTATCACTGGTTTCGTGCTTTACAGGACGCAATAGAAAAACTGATTTAAACAATACTATTGCTACCTCGTCCAGCATTTATGATATTACTATCAAATCTCTGGATGGAAAAAGTGATATTAAACTTTCTGATTACAAAGGAAAATATATTGTAATAGTAAATACTGCAAGTGAATGCGGTTATACACCACAATACAAAGACGTTCAGAAATTTTATGAAGATCATAAAGATTCTGTTGTGGTAATTGGATGTCCCTGCAATCAGTTTGGCGGTCAGGAACCCGGCACCTCTTCAGAAATCGGTGCGTTTTGTCAGAAAAATTATGGTGTTACTTTCACACTAACAGAAAAAATAGATGTTAAAGGTGAAAATCAGCATCCTTTATACCAGTGGCTTACACAGAAAAGCAAAAATGGAGCAGGTGATTTTTCAGTTAAATGGAACTTTAATAAATTCGTAATTAATAAAGAAGGTAAACTGACTCATTATTTTGGTTCGGGAACAAAGCCTACAGATTCAGATTTTCTGGCTGCAATAAATTAAATATTGTTTTAAGCTATACCATCATTCATACAATTGATTTTTAATCACACATTTAACAAACTAAATTTGCACTCACAATGAAACAATCATTCATACTTTTATTTGCAACTGTTGCTTTCGCATCGTGCAATCAGTCATCAAGTGTAGCAGAGTCAGGCAATACCCCTTCTAAAACTCTGGTTGTTGAACAGAATTACTTTGATAAAACTATCAGTAACAATAAACTTACTCTGGTAGATTTTTATACAACCTGGTGTGGTCCTTGTAAAAAAATGGCCCCATTTATTGAAAAAATTAAAACAGACAGAGTTGGAGATGTAACTGTATTAAGTGTGGATGCTGAAAATGAAACTAATATTTCATCAAGATATTCAATAGAAGGTTATCCAACTATTATATTTTTTAAAAATGGAGTTATAGTACACAGAGAATTAGGATACAGGAATCTTGAAGAGCTTACTGCTCTTGTTGAAAAATTCAAATAAAATGGCAGTACAAACAGCATCAGACAGTGATTTTCAATCGCTGATTTCAGACAACAAAAAAGTTGTAATTAAATATTATGCAGACTGGTGCGGAAGTTGCAAATTATTTTCACCTAAGTTCAGAAGACTTAGTGAAGATGACCGCTATAAAGACATTATTTTTCTGGATATAAATGCAGAAGAAAACCCTGAGGCTCGAAAATTATCAAGCGTTGACACACTGCCGTTTTTTGCTGTTTTTAAAGATGGAAATCTTGTTGAAGCAACTTCAGGAAGTAAAGAAGAAGTAGTTACAGGCTTACTTGACAAACTTCAGCAATGAACATAGCGGACATTAAATTTCTTATTGCAGAATACACTATTGATGATCTTAAGAAAGCAGAAGATCAATTGCTTGATGAACAGGAACTTTTAATTGAAGTACCTGGTAAAGATGAAGGTGAAAAATTAACCCATCTTTTAGCGGCAATATGGTGTAAACATGAAATGAATAAAGAAGGCTGGAATGTGGCACTTGCTATCCGGAATTATTCGCTGAGAGTGAGAAACTCAATTACCTGAACCACCTAATTTTAATGTAGTTTCTACAAGCCTGTGGTCGCTTGTCAGAATATGATCCTGATAATCAAACGCCCTGAAATAAGGACTATGCAGGATATAATCGATTCTGAAACTCGGCATTTTACCAATATAAGTATTGCCGATACCACTTCCTGATTCAATAAAAGCATCTTTCATACCTGTACTTAACTGACCATAAGTGTAAGACATTGGTGGATCGTTAAAATCACCACAAATAATCATGTTGCCACGTTCGTAATTATCGATGTGCTCACGCATTTCCTGCACTTGCTCTGCCCTTTTGATATAGGCTTCTCTCATGCGCCTCAACAACCCCTTAGACTGTTTCATTGCTTTGTCACCATCCGTTGGCATATCTCCCAAAAGATTGTAATCATCCTTCTTAAATCTAAACGACTGAAGGTGGGTATTGTAAACTCTGAAAGTATCTGAACCGGCAGCAATATCAGCATAAATACAAAGGTTTCCACTGTTTTCAAATTCAAGTTTTCCTGATCTCACAATCGGATATCTCGACAAAATAATAGATCCATACTCGCCTTTTTTTCTCTTATCATCCAACACTTGAAAATACATATATTCAAGTCCTGATTGGCGTTTCAGCTTTTCTAAGGTTGAAGTCAGAACTTTTTCTACATTGATAAATTCTTGGAGACAAACCACATCATATTTATTTTGTTTTATAAATCCACCAATGGTATCTGCAAAAGATTTTTTCTCATAATAACCCTGAAGCTGTGTATTAAAAGTGGCGATTCTAAGTTGCCTGCCTCCGGGTTCAGCTGGTCTTCCATTAAACTGAACTACTTCAGAAATATGACTAAATCCACCTGCAATTGCAATCAGACTGTAAAGAAATTTTAACTTAAGCTGAAAGGCCCAATAAACAATAAACAAAATATTTCCGACAAGTAAAACAGGATAAGATAAGCCCAGTAAAGCTACAGGCCAGAAATATTCAGGATTGAGACTTGGTGACAAATAGCAGAAACCAAGCAGTGCAACAAAAGCTACATTGGCCACAAACATGAACATATTCAGAACTCTTATCATCCTGATTTATTTCTGACTGGCTTTAAACAACATATCTTTTTCATCACTAGTTAGCCTGTCATAACCCGATCTTGAAATTTTATCGAGAATGGCATCAATATCATCCTGACTAGGCTTTATACGACCACTGTTTTTTACAGCAGAGCGGTTGACATCAACTTTAAACTTTCTTGTAGGAATTTTATTGCGTTTGTTAAAAATATTGATAGTTGGAAATCGTATATTTCCACGAATATATAACACGTAAAGCCATCCGAACAGCGCACCTCCTAAGTGGGCAATATGTCCACCTGAATTACCTGCACTGATCATAATTACATCAATTGATATAATAATAGCAGCAAGCCATTTAAGCTTTATACGAAAAACTCCGAAAAGGGCAAGCTCTTGTTCAGGCATATACACAGCGGTTGCTACCATAATTGCCATTGCCGAAGCACTAGCGCCTCTGCAGGTGGCTAATGCACTAATATTTTCAAAAACCGGTAAAAAATTATAGGCTCCAAGAAATAATAATCCTCCAGCAATACCACCCAAGAAATAAAGTTTAACAATGTGTTTTTTACCTATTAATCCTTCAAGTAAATTGCCAAAAGTATATAGCCACAACATATTAAATAAAATATGAAAAATGCCTTCATGAATAAACTGGTAAGTGATGATAGTCCAAGGATGTCTTATGAAAATTCCACCATCGGAACTGAGCACAAAAAAGGAGACTATATCATTGTTACTTTTAAATAACCAAAAGACCAGATAAACCAGTCTTTCAATAATAAAAACGGCGACATTAATATAAATGAACTTCAGAACATTGCTGTCAGATGTTCTGTATTTGAATTTGATCTCCTCCCAAATGTTCATTTACGCAAATATAAGGCTTGCAAAGAGATTTGCCAATACCTTAAGACCGGCGTTTAATAAATTCGTCAGAACTTAACGACAGCGCGTTTTTCTTTCTTGCGCATCTTTTGTGGCATAGCTTCAATAATCTCCTCAGAAAGCGCTCTGATGAGCTTCTTTTTAACAAAATTACGGTGAGTAAACATGCTTACCTCGCGGATAGGCTCAGGTGATCTGAAATATCTGATCATATCGCGTTGTTTGGCATTAAAATCTGCGAGAGCAAGTTCGGGTAAAATCGTCATGCCTTCATCCTGTTCTACTATGCGCTTTAAAGTTTCTATGCTTCCTGTCTGATAATTAAAACGACTTTGTTTGTTTACTTTTCCGCTTTTAGCACAAATATTCACTACCTGATTTCTCATGCAATGTCCTTCAGCCAGTATCCAGATGTCTTCAACATCAAGGTCTTCAGGCTTGATAGTTGTTTTCTTAAAAAGTTTGTTCGATTTAGAAACATAACCTACAAACTCTTCATAATATAGCGTTTCTTCATTCAGATTTTTATCTTTAATTGGTGAGGCCATAATGCCACAATCAAGCTGATCTGTTTTTAACTGAATAATGATTTGCTCTGTTGTAAGTTCACTAACTGTAAGACTTACATTGGGATTTTTTTTGAGGAAACTAATTAAAAATCTTGGAATAAGATAAGGGGCAATAGTTGGAATTACACCCAATCGCAAAGTTCCCTGAAGAATCCCTTTTTCATTTTCAACAAGCTCGATAATTCTGCTGTGTTCTTTCAAAACATTTCGCGCCTGTTCTATAATAGCCGCTCCAATTTGTGTAGGAATGACAGGGTGTTTGGTGCGGTCGAATAACTTTATTCCGAGTTCTTCTTCTAATTTCTGCACCTGCATACTTAGTGTTGGCTGCGTTACAAAACAATGTTCGGCTGCCTGAACAAAATTACGGTAGGTATCAAGGGAGATGATATATTCGAGTTGGGTGATTGTCATGACTATAAATATTATTTATAAATATTCAAAATAACATAAATTATATTAAACAAACAAAGCCTTGTGTTAACACAAGGCTTTGTAAAAATCAATTCTAAGTTATGATTAGCTCAGATCTATAACATCCAAAACTACAAGCAAGGCGTATAACCAGTATAATAATAAGAAATGTAACAGAAGAGTAATCCAGAAATTAGTTGTAATATCACCGTCATGAAGATAAACTGCTATCAGACACAATATTGGAAACAATGAAAGAACTACTAATAAAATAAGATTTGCATCAGAGTCTCCGCCAGTTTTCATTTTACCTGCTTTTGCAGTGTGGGTTGCTTCTGCAACTGCATACTTCATTTGTTTAAAAGCCTGTTTAAGTTCTTTCTTTTCTGCTTTTGTAATTTTTTTAGAAGAATTTACAGAAGCAGATTGAGAAGTAGTGCCGGCTGTTTTATCAGCTTCGGTAGAAATAGTAGAAACAGGTGATTCGGTACTTACCGTTTCAACAGTATTAATAGCTACTGTTTCTGTTTCATCAGCAATTACTGTCTCAGTTTCGGCAGCTTTTGAATCCACCGGTAACACACCGGATTTTCTAAGTGCTCTTTTTTGAGCTGAAGCTTCTTTAGCAGCAAGTGCTTCTTTCTCCAGCTTCTCTTGTTTCTTTTTACTTGCAAAAAGTTCAAAATTGTAACCTCTGCTGTAACGCATTTTTGTCAGCCCAACGCTGCCGCATGAACTTAAAAGCTGCACTGCCAAAAACAGTGCAATTACGTACCATGATGTTCTTTGTAGATTTTTCATTGTCTTATATAGTTTTGTTTATGCAAATGTGAGAAATTTTACACCAATATTTCAAAATATTCTTATTTTTTGTTAACAGCATAATAATTCTAAACTATTCGCGGACTACCACCGGTATGTAATATCAGAATTTTAGATCCTTTTTTAAAATAACCCTCTGCAAGCAAAGAAGTGATTCCCATCAGCATTTTACCCAGATATATTTTATCAGCTAAAATGCCGGTTTCTGTAGTAAATTTATCAATAAAATCTATAAGTTCTGAATCTGTTTTTCCATAACCACCACGACTGAACTGATGGAAAATTTCCGAGTTTAAAAAGCCATTCTCATTCATTTTATCATCCAGACTTTTATTGTTTTTCATAACAGAAAAACCAAGAACTTTAGTTTGAAGTTTTTTTCTTTCACAGGCATCCGAAATACCTTTGGCAGTAGTGGCTGTACCCACAGGCAGACAAATGAAATCATAATTATTCTGAAGTTCATCTACAATTACTTCACACCCTTTTTCTCCCAATAAACCTGCTCCGCCTTCATCAATAAAATAACAACCTTCATTTTGCTCACTATATTTTTCAAACAAAACTTTTTTATCTCTGTAGCTTTCTCTCGAAACCTTAATTTGCTTCATGCCATATTGATCGCAGATTAAATCGTAATTATTTTTCTCTCTCACCTCTTCTCCCCGCATAAAAGCAGTGGTTTTGAAGCCATACAGACTACCGGCAAAAGCAGTAGCTACAACATGATTACTGTAAGCACCTCCAAAGGTTAAAAGTTCAGTTTTATTATTTTCCCTTGCATCAGTTAACTGGAGATTTAGTTTTCTCCATTTATTTCCGGAAACAACAGGATGAATCAAATCATCGCGTTTAATGTAAAAATCAACACCATAACCATCAAATAAACTGAAGTTTAAATTCCGCTCTACGGAACGTTCTGTGCTTATTTCGTTAACTTCATACACAATTTAATTCTCTAAAATATCTCTTACCGTATCTGCAGTTACAGCATGGTATGTTTTTTCTGCACGGGCGAATATCTTTTTAGCAAACTCTTTTCCCTCTGGTGTTTTTACAAGCTTTTCAAACAGCGGTTTCACAAATTTTCTTCTGCCAACATTGCACAAAAATTCTTCGATGGCAGGGTATGCCAAAGTATAATTATTATCTATACACAGTCCATACCAGTCGCACTGAATTTCGGCATTTGCAGACCCCGTTAAATTAAATGCCGTATCAAGTCTCCCCATTATTGGGTTAATACTGTCTACAGGTAAATTTCTCATAAAATGAAGCCAGTGGTGGGTTGTCCAACCTTTTACATCAAGCTTTTCAACTTCTTGGGTTTGCATCAGTTTTGCAATACTTTGTTCTACTTTTTCAAATTCTGCAGATTTAACAACAGGGCAATTTGCAGGCAAACCACGACCATAGATCCATTCGTTATAGTTAATTTTTAGTCCGGGATTTTTAGCTATTAAGTTTGCTTCAAGAAAATCTATAAATTGTTGCGTTGTAACTGTTTTCCATGCGAAATTTTTGAAATAAGCATTCAGGAAAGCATCCCATTTTTTACGTCCCACATTGTCTTCAATACTTTTAAGAAAAAAGCATCCTTTTACATAAGCAATATCAGACACACCTTCATCGGGGTCGCGGTCTTTCAAATTGAGATATAATTTAGTGTCTTCAGGTTTGTCTTTTAAATCTTCAAGTGTGGTTTGAAGTTCACCAAAACTAATTTCTGCAAGCATGTCCGCATAATCTTTGCCATAAAGTTTTTCCATAATACGGCCTTCAAAATAAACAGTAAATCCTTCGTTCAGCCAGAAATCATTCCAGGTATTGTTAGTTACCAGATTACCACTCCAGCTGTGCGCCAGTTCATGCGCTATCAGAGATACAAGGCTTTTATCACCCACAATGATAGTTGGCGTTGCAAATGTTACCCTTGGATTTTCCATGCCTCCGAAAGGAAAACTAGGCGGCATCACTACCACATCATATCGTCCCCAGCCATAAGGACCATACATTTCACTTGCCACTTTCAGCATATTCGGCAAGTCGCTGAATTCATTGTAGGCTTTTTCAATCATAGCCGGTTCGGCAAAAACACCACAGTTTTTTCCTAAAGACCTAAACTCAAAATCACCGATTGTGAGTGCAAGCAAGTAACTCGGAATGGCTTGCGGCATATTAAAAGTATAGTTACCATCTCTGCTTTTAACAGGAGAATTTTCAGCACTCATAAGAGCCATCAGGTCGCTCGGACAATGAATATTGGCAGAATATGTAAAACGAACCGCAGGAGCATCCATACAAGGCACCCA
>JACMRS010000147.1 GCA_014376345.1 Bacteroidia bacterium
CAACATCAGCAATAAATTTGGCAACGTATTCATCAGCATAAGCGCCATAAGAATCAGACAGAAGTCCTTTTGAACCATCGCATGTAATAATAGCATATAAAATTGCGTTGTCTGCAGGATCACTCTCACCTTCAAATCTGTAGAAGTTATTAATAATAACATCTGAAGGGCTGTAGAATTTATCGCAGTCATGTGTGTTACACAATCCCTCCTCTTTTACCATAAAATTTTCTGTAAAACCATTTTTAACCAAACTGTTCATACATTCTGACAAGGTTTTTAACCGGTTTTTATCTTCTGATATATTATCTGAATTGATCATTACTATAGTTGCAAAGCAGCAGGAAGATTACCCACTTGAAAGCAATACAAACTTCCATAAAATCAGACTGACAGTATTTACATCATTATATTTTTGAATTACATTATTCACATATTCATTACAAAAAATGTCATGCAAAAAAAAGCGCAGTTATAACTGAGCTTTTCAAAATTCAATTTTTTAATAATTATTTTCTGTATTTGACACCACAACCTATTGCTTTAGTTTCTTTTGTAGTCAAGGCTTTGCCAGCTATAAGTTCATCCACAGCATTTTCTACATATTTAACTTTAACTAGTGAAGCATCTTCTGAATTGTCGTCAATAGCACCTGTATATTCCACTTTATTGCCATTTTTATTCTTTTTGAGAATGTAAACATGAGGTGTTTTAAGTGCACCATATTGCTTTGCAATATTTTGAGACTCATCATATAAATACGGGAATGTAAAACCTTTTTCTTTAGCATTCTCGATCATTTTACCATAAGAATCTTCCGGATTTGTAGCACTGTCATTTGAATTTATTGCGATAACAGGATAACCCACAGATGCATATTTTTTATCTAATGCAACAATTCTTTGTTCATAAGCTTTTGAAAAAGGACAATGGTTACATGTAAAGATTATTATAAAACCTTTAGCGTCTTTATAATCATTAAGAGAGACCATTTTACCATCAATATTCTTTAGGTTAAAGTCTTTTGTTTCATCTCCTACCTTATAAGAAGGTGATGGTATAGTAAAAGCCAGAGTTGCAACTGCTAGGGCAGCGCCCATTAATTTCATGTAATTTTTCATAAATTTTGTTTTATAAATTTTGAATGATAAAAGAGCTGAGCTGCTCATAATTTTCGAATGGCTCAAACCTGAAAATATAGTCTCCATCAGGCTTAACTATTAAAGTAATTGGTATCTGCCCTTCCCAATAAGAACTGAGCTTGCGGACATAATAATTTGGGTCGTCTTTTAATAAATAGAGGTTTCCGGTAAGTCCTTTTTTCCCGGCCATTTTTAATACTTTATCAGCTTCCTTAGAAAAATCGAGAGAAACGTAAGTAAAAGTGACTTTATTATTACTGAAACTTTCCTGTGCCTTAACAAAATAAGGCAGTTCGGCAATACAAGGACCACACCAGGTAGCCCAGAAATTAACAACTTTAATTGAATCGGATTTAACGGAAAGAATCGAATCAAGACTACTATAATTCATTACTTTTACCTTTTGCCCATTCGCAATAAAGGCGGCAAGTAACAAAAATACCAGAATTCTTAATTTCATTTTCTTGAAAGTCTTTTTAAAGGAATTTCTCAATCAGCAAAAATCATTCCTAAATTAAATCACATTCATTTAACAAATATTTCTTGTTTTGAAATTTAATTTTGTTAAAAATCTGAATTCAATATAAATTTAGATAACACCTATTCTCTAATGTTGAGTTACAGACTAAGATACCACGACATTTAATAATATACCCTTTTCAATGACAATTAAGCCATATTTTTGTGATGAAAGAATATTTTTGAAAGTCTGTTAACCAATATATTTCAGGTGATTATAAGCTTTAAATTCGACTAAGGCAGTAAATTAAGACACAAGTGTTCCAACGCGTTCTCCTTCAAGAATACGTTTGAAATTACCTTGTTTGTTCATATCAAATACGACAATTGAAAGTTTATTTTCCTGACAAAGTGTAATTGCTGTGAGGTCCATAATACTCAATCCCCTCTCATAAACTTCAGAGAAAGTAACAGCATCATATTTACGCGCATCACTATGCTTTTCAGGATCGGCAGTATAAACGCCATCAACCCTTGTGCCTTTTAATATCAAATCGGCTTCTATCTCAACAGCTCTTAAAGAAGCTGCAGTATCTGTAGTAAAATATGGATTGCCTGTACCTGCACCAAATATAACAACCCTACCCTTTTCCAAGTGTCTGATAGCTCTGCGTCTGATGAAAGGCTCGCAGATCTGTTCCATTTTAATGGCTGATTGAAGTCTTGTTTTAACTTCCATCTTTTCAAGTGCTCCCTGCAATGCCATGGCATTGATAACGGTAGCAAGCATACCCATATAATCTCCTTGTGCTCTGTCAACAACACCTCCTTGAACACCTTGTACACCTCTGAAGATATTGCCACCGCCTATTACGATTGCAACCTGCACACCGAGTGCAACTGCGGCTTTAACTTCCAAAGCATATTGTTCCAGAACCTTTGGATCAATTCCATATTGCTGATCTCCCATCAGGGATTCACCGCTCAATTTTAAAAGTACTCTTTTATATTTCATGATTTAGCATATTACTTAGTGCACTTCGCACTGCAAAATTAAAACTATAATCCAAAAAAAAATCCCTTACGGGACTTTTTTAAAAATCTATATTAAGCGCCTAGGGCGGCTCGTTTAAATGATTTGACTGTTAAGCCGGCTTCTGTATCGTTAAGCATTTTAGCGATTGTTTTAGAAGAATCTTTAACAAACTCCTGATTTAGAAGCGTGTATTCTTTAAAAAACTTATTCAATCTGCCCTGAGCGATCTTTTCGGCCATTTCTGCTGGTTTACCTTCAGCAATTGCTTGTTCTTTACCTACCTGAATTTCGCGTTCTACAGTTTCTTTATCAACTCCTTTGTCGTCTACTGCAATTGGGTTCATTGCAGCTATCTGCATAGCAACATCTTTTCCAGCTGCAGTATTTGCATCACTTGAAGCATTATTCAGCTCAACAAGAACACCCATTTTGTTTCCGGCATGAATGTAAGAAACTACATTTTCACCTGTTACCAGAATACATTTTGAAATTTCCATTTTTTCACCTGTTTTTCCCATTTCATCGAGAAGACGCTGTTCTATTGTAACATTGCCGATTTGCGCTGCTTTAAGAGCATCCACATTTTCGATTTTGTTATCAAGAGCAATCTTAGCGATTTCATGAACAAGTTTCACGTAATCTTCATTTTTAGCAACGAAATCAGTTTCGCAGTTAAGCTCAACAATAACGCCTGTTTTTTTATCAGCACTGGTCAAAGCAATTACTGCTCCTTCTTTTACTGTTCTGTCATTTCTGTTTAGAGATATTTTCTGACCTTTAGTCCTTAAAAAATCTATAGCAGCTTCTAAATCACCATTAGTTTCAGCAAGGGCCTTTTTACAGTCCATCATGCCGGCGCCGGTCATTTGTCTTAATTTATTTACTTCAGATGCACTGATCGTTGACATATTCTTTATAATTATGCTTCTACTTCTTTTTCAGCTTTTGATTTTTCAATTTCAGCTGAATCTTTTTCTTTTTTCCTTTCGCTTAATCCTTCTTCAATCGCTTTCACTAGGTACTCAGTGATGATAGAGATTGATTTTGAAGAATCGTCGTTTGCAGGAATTGGGTGATCTATGTTAGAAGGATCTGAGTTAGTATCAACAATACCAATTGTAGGGATACCAAGTTTGATCGCTTCAGAAATTGCAAGGTGCTCACGTTTTACGTCAATAACGAAAAGTGCTGCAGGAAGACGGTTTAGGTCTGCGATACCACCAAGAACTCTTTCAAGTTTGATTTTTTCACGGTCCATTTGAAGCCTTTCTTTTTTATTCAGATTAGCATAAGTACCGTCGCTTGCCATTTTATCAATGGTTTGCATTTTTTTAATCGATTTGCGAACTGTTGCAAAATTGGTAAGCATACCACCCAACCAACGTTCCGTTACGAACGGCATTGCAGTAGCTTTAGCAGCTTCGCTCACTATTTCTTTAGCTTGTTTTTTAGTAGCTACGAAAAGGATTTTGCGACCCGATTTAATGATATTTTTCATCACTGATGCAGCTTCTTCAAGCTTTACAGTGGTTTTATGAAGGTCTATTATATGAATACCTTCTTGCTCCATAAAAATATATGGGGCCATTTTTGGATTCCATTTACGGGTAAGGTGACCAAAATGGCAACCTGCTTCCAATAACTCCTGGTGTGAAATATTTGACATGTACTGTATCGATTAACGTTTGCTGAACTGGAATTTTTTACGGGCTTTTTTCTGACCAGGTTTTTTACGCTCTACCATTCTTGAATCACGTGTAAGCAATCCAAGTGGTTTAAGTGTAAGTCTGAATTCAGGGTTGATATCGCAAAGAGCTTTGGCAATAGAAAGCCTGATAGCTTCTGCCTGACCCGTTACTCCACCACCGTCCACGTTCACTTTAATATCATATTTGCCCACATTATCAGTAACGATAAGAGCCTGAGCAGCTTTATGCTGGTTTACCAGAGTTGGGAAATAAACATCAAGGTTTTTTTCGTTTACCTTGAAATCACCGCTGCCGTCCTTAATATAAGTGCGGGCTACTGCAGTTTTTCTTCTTCCGGATGTATTTACAACTTCCATTTATGTTTTATTGTAAGATTAGAATTTTAATTGAGCCGGTTGCTGAGCTGAATGAGGATGCTCGGCACCTTCATAAACGAACAGGTTTGTATACATTTTGCGTCCAAGGCGATTTTTTGGTAACATGCCTTTAACCGCTTCTTCAATAACCTTTACAGGTTTCTTGTTGATCAGGTCGCCCGCTGTTATGCGTTTCTGACCGCCTGGAAAACCAGAATACGTGATGTATTCTTTGTCTTTCAGCTTTTGGCCGGAAAGTTTAACCTTACCCGCATTAACTACGATGACGAAGTCACCATTGTCTGTGTTTGGGGTAAAATCCGTTTTAGTTTTACCTAAAATCACTTTTGCAATGCCTGAAGCCAAGCGGCCAAGCACTTGTCCTTCGGCGTCCACTACATGCCAATTTTTGGTAATAGTGGCCTTATTGGCCGATACTGTCTTATAACTTAAAGAATCCACGTTGCTTTGTTGATATTTTTTGGGGTTGCAAAATTAATCAATGTATTTCAGAATAACAACAGGTTTTGAAAAATTTTAAGCTAATAAACAATATATCGGTTTTTGCCCTGTCGGCAATCACTGATATACAAGCCTTTAACCTTCTCTTCAATTTGTCCTTTTGAAATAACATTTGATCTTAAAATTATACTGTCAGGTTCTTCCTGATGATGTTTAGAGCGCCTCCGGCTTTAAACCACTGAATCTGTTGTTCGTTGTAAGTATGGTTCACCAAAACGCTTTCCATTGAGCCATCTGCATGACAGATATTAAGCGTTAATGGTACATTTGGGGTAAATTCGGTAAGTCCGATGATATCAAAAGTGTCATCTTCCTTAATTTTGTCGTAATCTTCTTTATTCGCAAATGTCAAACCTAACATACCTTGCTTTTTAAGGTTGGTTTCGTGAATCCTGGCGAAAGATTTAACCACTATAGCCCTAACACCCAAATGCCTTGGCTCCATGGCCGCATGCTCTCTAGATGATCCTTCTCCGTAATTTTCTTCACCCACTACTATACTGAAATAACCAGCTCCTTTAAGTTTTCTCTGCATTGCAGGGACACTTTCGTATTTACCACTCATCGGATTTTTTACAGAATCAGGAGTATCATTAAAATAATTAATGGCTCCAATCAGCATATTATTACTGATGTTATCTAGGTGACCTCTGTATTTAAGCCATGGTCCTGCCATACTAATATGGTCGGTAGTGCATTTTCCTTTTACTTTAATTAGAAGTTTCAATCCTTTCAAGTCAACACCTTCCCAAGCCGGAAACGGATCAAGAAGTTGCAACCTGTCTGAAGTTGGTGAAACATTTACATGAACATTGCTACCATCTAATGATGGCGCTTGAAATCCTGCATCCTCAACTCCAAAACCATTAGGAGGTAATTCATAACCGGTTGGTGCATCAAGCATCACTTCCTTGCCTTTTTCATTGATTAGAGTATCTGTAAGTGGATTAAATCCAAGATCACCCGCAATAGCAAGAGCGGTTACCAGTTCAGGACTACCAACAAATGCAAAAGTATTTGGATTGCCATCTGCACGTTTGGCAAAGTTTCTGTTAAACGAATGCACAATTGTATTTTTCTCAGATTTCTCTGCTCCTACCCTTGCCCACATACCAATACAAGGACCGCAGGCATTTGCAAATACTTTAGCGCCGATTTTTTCAAATATTTTTAAAAATCCGTCACGTTCAATCGTGTATCTTACCAATTCTGAACCCGGAGTAATAGTATATTCTGATTTTGGTTTAAGGTGTTTATCAGCTGCCTGCTGAGCGAGATTAACTGCTCGTGAAATATCTTCATAACTCGAGTTAGTGCATGATCCGATAAGTCCAACCTCAATTTTCATCGGCCATCCATTTGCTAAAGCAGTTTCTTTCATTTTAGAAATTGGCGTTGCAAGATCCGGCGTAAATGGTCCGTTAAGATGTGGCTCAAGCTCACTTAGGTTGATTTCTATTACCTGATCAAAATACAGTTCAGGATTAGCATACACTTCAGGATCTGCAGTCAGATGCTCTTTAATTTCTTCAGCAAGCACTGCTACTTCCTCTCTGCCTGTTGCGCGCAAATACCTACCCATGCTTTCATCGTATCCGAAAGTTGATGTAGTAGCACCTATTTCAGCACCCATATTACAGATAGTTCCTTTACCGGTGCAACTCATTCCTGTAGCACCTTCTCCGAAATATTCAACTATACATCCTGTACCGCCTTTAACGGTTAGAATGCCGGCTACTTTTAAAATTACATCTTTTGGAGCAGCCCAACCACTTAGTTTACCTGTTAATTTTACACCAATAAGTTTACGAAACTTATGTTCCCATGGCAAACCTGCCATAACATCGTAGGCTTCTGCACCACCAACACCAATTGCAATCATACCAAGTCCACCTGCATTAACAGTATGACTGTCAGTACCAATCATCAATCCGCCGGGAAATGCATAATTTTCGAGAACTACCTGGTGAATAATACCGGCACCGGGCTTCCAGAATCCAATGCCATATTTATCTGAAACCGAAGATAGAAAATTATACACTTCTTCATTTTCGAATTTTGCTTGATCAAGATCTGTTTCAGATCCTACTTTAGCAGTAATAAGGTGGTCGCAATGAACAGTAGAAGGAACCGCTACCTTCGGTCTTCCAGCCTGCATAAACTGAAGTAGAGCCATTTGTGCAGTTGCATCCTGCATTGCTACACGGTCGGGTGAAAAGTCAACGTAGCTTTTACCACGTTCATATATTTCTGTTGGATTATCCTGCCATAAGTGGCTGTATAAAATCTTTTCAGTTAGTGTTAAAGGTTTGCCAATTAATTCTCTTGCAGCTTCAATACGATCCTTCATGGTACCGTAAACTGCTTTAATCATTTGTAAATCGTACATAATCAGATAAAATATGAATTTTTGGCGAAGTTAATATAATAAAAAAGATTAACAAAATTGATTCCAAGTTTCTGAATTAATAAGAAGATAAATTAATTATGAGAGGCAAATAAGAAAAAATTTGTATTTTTGAAGTATTATGAAAAACCTGAAACTAATAATAACATTATTTGCATTTTTAAATATCTGCAACATAAAAGCTCAGACTTGGACAGAAAATATTGCTCCGATTCTTTATTCTAATTGTACTAAGTGTCATAATTCTAACGGCATTGCTAATTTTCCGCTTATTACATACAGTGATGCATTTAACAAAAAAGGTTCAATAAAGGATCAGGTTGAACAAGGAATTATGCCTCCATGGCCTCCAGATCATGATTATCGGGATTTTTCTCACGAAAGATTATTGTCAGAATCTGATAAAAAATCTATTATAGACTGGGTTATCAATGGCGCACCTCAAGGTGACATTTCAAAAGCACCAACTCCACCTGTTTATAAAAAAGGGGCTACAATCAACAGTCCTGATATGATTCTTAGAATGCCAACTTATACTATTAATACAAGTAGTGATCTTTATCAATGCTTTGTAATGCCAAGCAATCTTTCACTTTCTAAATTTCTTTCTGATATTGAAGTATTGCCGGGTAACAGTTCTGTCGTTCACCATGTATTAGTTTTTCAGGATACTGCTTTAACTTGTCAAATGCTCGACAATGCAACACCAGAGCCGGGATATACAAACTTTGGAGGTGTAGGTTCTAATTCTGCTGAATTAATCGCAACTTGGGTTCCGGGTGGAGCAAGCCTTTACCATTTCCCAACCGGATTAGGAATAAAAATCAATAAAAATGCATTTATCATAATACAGGTACATTACCCTGCAGGTATAATCAATAAGCAAGACAGCACCAAAGTGTTTCTTAAATTTTCACCTTCCAATTCACTCAGGCAAATTACAATTGCACCAGTTCTAGACCATGATGCAACTCTGACAAATGGTCCGTTATTTATACAAGCAAATACAACAAAAACTTTCAATGCCGAATTTAATGTTCCAATAGATGCTTCACTTTTATTTATAGGGCCCCACATGCATCTTATTGGCAAGAAAATTAAAGTTTGGGCTGTAACAGCTTCAAAAGACACGATTCCATTAATTAAAATTGACAATTGGGATTTTCACTGGCAGGGTATGTACACTTTTAACAACCTGATAAAGATTCCTGCAGGTAGTACACTTTATTCAGAAGCATTTTATGATAACACTGCTTCTAATCCAGAACAACCGAATAATCCTCCTAAAGATGTCGTAAAAGGCGAAAAGACAACTGATGAAATGATGCTGGTGTATTTTGCATTTACTCCCTATCAGTTAGGCGATGAAAGCATTACGGTTGGATTAAAAACTGCTCCAAATAGTGGGATTGTAAGTACACCACAACTTTATGAGCCTTATCCTAATCCTTCAGATAAATCATTTAGTGTAGATTTTTATCTGAATTCACAAGAATTTGCAAGTTTTGAAATTTCTGACATTAATGGCAGGATAATATCTTCTGATAATAAATTTTACAATGCTGGAAATCAACATATTGATCTTCAAACAGAAGGGTTTTCAAAAGGTATTTATACCCTTATTTTCAAAACAGGATCATATTCTAAAACCAAAAAATTAATAATAGAATAATAAATCATTTAAACCTATTAGGATCTGATTATTCTATACTTTAAAAAGGTGTTATTTAAGGATATTATGTTGCTGCATACTGGCCATAAATTCATCCTTGTAATTTTTACCAATAGGAATCATTTTATTACCAATCTGAACTTCAGTATTTGAAAGTGATTTTACTTTATTTAATGAGATTATAAACGACCTGTGGACCCTACAAAATTTATCTTTTGGAAGTGTTAATTCCATATTTCTCATGGTTTGAAGCGTTACAATACGTTTTTCATTTTCAATGTGAATTTTCACATAATCTGCAAAAGCTTCTATGTGATAAATTTCATCATAACCTATTTTCACCAATCGCGAGTCGGATTTAACAAATATATGGCCTTCGTTTAGCTCGACATTTACCTGCTCACTGCCATTTTTAAGTGTAAAATATTCTTCAGCTCTGCTAACAGTCTGTCCAAATCTTTCTAATGAAATTGGTTTTAAAAGATAATCGAGTGCATCCAGAGCAAATGCATCTACAGCATATTCTGTATAAGCTGTTGTAAATACAACTAAAATTCCACTCTTTCTGATGGTTTTCATAAACTCTATACCTGTAATTTCGGGCATATTAATATCCAGAAAAATAAGATCAGGTTTTTCATTCTTTATTGCTTCTGCAGCCTCTATTGCATTGCCGCATTTTCCCATTAACTTCAGGTTTGGGAATTTAGAAATGTGCGATTCGATGATTTCAAGAGCTAGAGGCTCATCATCTACAGCAAGACACTTAATTGTTTTGTTCATGATAATTTTATGGTTAGCGTTACTGTATACGTATTTAATTCATCTGCAATATTCAGATTGTGTTTGCCGGGATACAAAATATTTAGACGTTTCTCTGAATTTTTCAGACCAATACCACCCGGACGGTCGTCAATTCGCTTTTCCTGCCTTTGTGGTTTGCTATTTATAATACTGAAATAAAGCTCCCCAGGTGTCTCAACATTCAGAATTAGTCTGATAAAAGATTCTCCGATACAAGCACCTGCTCCGTGCTTAAATGCATTTTCAATAAAATTAATGAAAAGCAGCGGTTCTATCTGTTTGCCTGAGGTATTTCCAATAACATCAAATAATATTTCAGTTCTTTTACCGAGCCTCAGACTTTCTAACTCTAAATAATCGCGAATATTCCTGATATCTGTTTCCAGCGGCACTTGTGGCAGGCTACTGTCATAAAGTCCAAACCTGAGAATATTGGAAAGTTTCAAAACAACCTCAGGTGCAAGTTCTGATTTCTTTAATGTCAGCGCATAAAGATTATTAAGACTATTAAAAAGAAAATGGGGATTAATCTGCGATTTAAGAAAATTTAATTCACTTTGTATATTCAGCTTTTCAAGATTCAGATTTGCCTGTTCTTTAACATAATAATTCCTGAAAAGTTTTATAGATGCTGTTATAGAAACAGTAAATAATATATAAAGAGCATTTATAAGAAAAAATGAAGCCGTCCAGATAGAATTGATACTGTCAAAACCCAGCGGTATAAAGCTGTAATAAACTATAGCCAATGGGAAACAAACCAATGTTATGCTTAACAAAAGACTTAAAATGTATGGCCCGTATTTTCTTTTAAGAAGAAACCAGCTTATAAGAAAATAATTATTAAAATAACAGACTGCGATATGAAAAGAAATTACATACGCTGAGTTTTCAAAATCTCTAAAAACAGTTCCTCCGGATGAAAGTATTAATGACCATGAAAAAATATAAATTATCCAGAAGAGAATGTGGTAAAGTTTGAATTTTACTACAGTTTTAATGAAACTTGAAATAAATGATGCTGCCAAGTTATTGTTTTTCAGGGCCTTTAAAAAATCTCATTATCTCACTTGCTTTATCGATAAGTCTTGAACCAGAACCCATCAAATTGCTTTTAACACTTTCTCCTTCGAAAGACACGCCTGCATTTCGAAAATACTGTTTTGAAATTTTATATGAAACAATATTTGACATTGCAAGTAACAAGACAATAAGCCAGGGGAAAAAACGGTGTTTTATAAGTTGTTTCATTCTTAAAAAAACAAATTTAATTATTTTCCGAGATATTCCTGCATTATTACCTGTTGATATGCTCTGGCTAAGCGCAATGTTGCTGCCGAATCAGCTTCTACATTTTTTTTCCTGTAAAAACATCCACCCGAAGGATTATCAAAAAGCAACTCATTTGAAGCTTGTGTAAACCCAAGTCCATCGCTATACTGAAAATGAGCGTAAGGCACCCTATAAGGATTCATGAGATTCTGCGAAAATTTATAAGGTGCAGAGCTCAGGCCGAGCTGGTTTAAAAGTGTAGATGCAATATCTGTTTGTGAAGCAATTTTATGAATACGCTTACCTGCAAATTCAGACTTTAAAGCACCACCAATTATCATTAGTGGAATTCTGAAATTCACCGGGTCAAAAAAATGAATATCATTAACACCAATCTCATGCCCATGATCAGCTACAAGCACAAAAACTGTATTTTTATACCATGGTTGCTGTTTTGCTTTCCTGAAAAATTCTGCAAGGCAAAGATCGCTGTAGTTCAATGAATTTTTAAATAAAGATGTCTCATCATTTCCTTTAAATTTTGTTTCCATTGGAACTTCATAAGGCTCATGACTACTCAGTGTCATCACAGTTGCAAAAAATGGCTGCCTTGCGTTCGAGAACCATTCTATAGATTTGTCAAATAAAAAACCATCATGCGCACCCCATTTAGAATTTAACTGATCTGTTTTAAAATTATTTTTATCCAGAATAGTTTCAATATCCTTCATAAGAAGATATGATTTCATATTGGCAAATTCTGATTCTCCACCGTAAATAAAAGCAGTGCTGTATCCAGCCTTTTTCAAATCAGAACTCAATGCCGGTAATCTTGCTGTTTTATCCGGCTCGGTTATAATTGAAGTAACAGGTTGCGCAGGAAAGCCGCTTAATATTGCTACTAAACCTTTTTCTGTGCGGTTTCCACTGGAGTAAGTGCTGTCAAATAAAAGTCCTTCATTTACCAAAGCATCAAAACCCGGGGTAAGATTGTTGATACCGGAAATTGAGTTTATTGCACTAGCCGTCCAGCTTTCAAGCATTATTACCACAATATTCGGTTTGGAAACATTAAAAATTGAAATAGTTGTATCTTTTGATGGTTTTAATGAATTAAACAGACTATCAGCCTCTTGACG
>JACMRS010000148.1 GCA_014376345.1 Bacteroidia bacterium
TACCATTAGATACTTATGCTTTTCTTAGTTTTGACAGGGATCATTTTTAAAACCATTATTTCTTTATAAATACAAACTCCCCACCCTCATCACCAACATTTTTAATAGCAGCATATTGCGGAGAGGTATCTGAATTATTTAATATGGCCTCATAAAAACTATCAAATAATTTCTTTGAGGTGAGGTATTTTTCCCTGTTCTCTTTTAAATTTTTCTTGAGGTAGAAAATGAACCGGCTATTGTCGGGTACGGGTTCCATATTGCCGCTGGCCATTATTTTTCTGCTGGGCACGCTGTACTGTTTCTGCACACCAACTGAGGCATCAGCAGGAAGTTCCCTGGTAAAAGCGCCGCTGAAACACGCATCTGCTATCACTAAAATATGTTTGGAGTTGCTGCGCTTTAAAGCTTTGTTGATATCATCAGAAGAAATATAGCTGGCATTCAATCCTTTCTTAGCAGATGATGGTATCCAATAGCCATCCACATCGCCAAACTTATCTTTCTCTGCGATGCCATGCCCTGCATAAAATATTAAAAGGTTGTCGTTTTCGGTTAACGAATTACATTTTGCTACCAGTGCCTGCATAATTTCTTCGCGGCTCTTGTTGTAGAGTGTTTGAATATTGTCAGTTGAAAAAGTGTAGTTCTTTTCAAGAATCAACCTGAGTTCTTCCGCATCTTTTTGCGGGTTTTGCAGGTCCGGTATGTCAGCATCTTCATAGTCTTTTGCTGCAATGAGCATGGCATGATATACCGGCGCCCTGTTATCTGAGGTAACAGGCACTATGATTTCTTCCTGTTGCTTTTTGACCGCTGCACCCGATGCCACATTTGCATTTATGGAAAAGGTTTTACTTGAGCTGTTTCCTTTGTTGTCAATTGCTGTAATTAACAGATTGTTATCTCCTTCCTTTAAAGTAATTATCGCAGAGAACAAACCGTCTTCTTCGACCTTTGTAATGAGTTTACCGTTTATTGTTACCGAAGAAATGCCTGCAGGATCTTTTGCTTTACCTATAATTTCGGTTTTATTAGCTGCAACAACCTGCAATCCTCTTGTAGCTTTCGGGCTTATAAGTAATATTTCCGGCGGAAGCTTGTCATTAGAAGCTATAGCAGAACTTTTCTTCTGCAAACCGGATAATGCTTCTTTTACGTCAGGTTGCAAACTATGAATTACCAAAGACTGTTCATATGCATCTCTTGCTTCTTTTAACCTCCCGAGTTTTTCCAAAACATAACCTTTTAATGAAAGAACATCGATGTATTCAGATTTACTGTCAACTTCAGCGCTGCCATCTGAAGCATAATCGAGAATAGCTTTGTTCAAACTTACGAGCGCCTGCTCATATTGTCTGTTAGGCAGGTGTTCACTAATAACTGTTATGTAGTTTCGGTAAAAATTCCACTTATCCCCTTCCACCGATAATCCGTTGGTTGCAATGAACTTATCAGCAAATTCTTTTGCCTTATCAAGTTTACCGATCCTAACTAAAGAAGATACTATAAACATTGCACTATTTTTTGGAAACTTGGATATATAAGTCTCAAAGTCTTTTATAGCCAAGTCATACAATCCTTTTTCCTTGTATAATAGACCTCTGGAAAATATGGCAGAATTATTCCCCGGATTTTCCTGTAAAAATTTATTTAA
>JACMRS010000012.1 GCA_014376345.1 Bacteroidia bacterium
GGAGGGGATAAGAAAACATATAAATTCGGATGGGTACCGGGAACACCACAGAAATATAATGATTTTGTAATTCCTGCGAAGACTACTTATTATAGATTTACAGCTAACGACAAATGCAATATTCCGGTTAAAGATTCAATCCATATAGTTGTCAGACAGCCGGTTAAAATGACCCTTACAAAAGACACTACAATTTGTTTTGGAAGAGATGTAATTCTTAAAGCATCGGCAACCGGTGGTGACAGTACTAAATATGTTTTCAGATGGGACAATGGATTGCCTAATGGGCCTTCAAACAAAGTAATGCCCAATTCAAGTACGTTTTACAGAGCTTCTGTTTATGATGGTTGCTCAGCATTTGGCGACTCATCGCAAGTCACTGTTTTTGTATTGAATCCAATATCAGTATCATTGAGCAATGATACAACTATTTGCAGTAATGGAGCAGCAAGAATTATAGCCACAACCAGTGGCGGAAATGTGAAACAATACAAATTCACCTGGACTCCTGCAGCGGCAAATAACGATACTATATTTGTTTCACCTGCAAATAACACTACTTATAAACTTAATCTTACTGATGGCTGTTCGATAGCAACTGCAACAGATACAGTAAGAGTAAATGTTTATAATAAACTAAAGGCAACTGTTTTAAATAATGATACTACACTTTGTTTTGGAAACAGTATTGATTTGGCTTCAACAAATTCAGGCGGTGATATTGCAACGATTACAAAAGACTGGAATCAAGGATTGTCATCATCAAATAATTTTAACACCAAACCAATTGGCACTACAATTTATAAGTTTACAGTAACAGACAAATGCGCGCAGCCTGTCTTTGATTCTGTAATTGTGAAAGTGCTGAATCCTTTATCATTAAATGCATCTAAAGATACATTAATTTGCAATGGAGGAGTGGCAGATATTTTTGCAAAAGCAAAAGGTGGTGATGTAAAAAATTACAATTTTGCCTGGGATAACAGTCTGCCAAATGACAGCATGCATAAAGTAAATCCATCTATCACAACAACATATAATGTTGTATTGACAGATGGTTGCACACCGGCTTCAGCAAGTGCTAAAATAAAGGTTTCTGTGCTTGCTCCGTTAATTGTGAATGCAGGAAATGACACTGCAGTTTGTACAGGACAAGCAATTAAACTTATAGCTTCAGCTAAAGGAGGCAAAAATTCAAACAGAACCATTACCTGGAATCCCGGCAATGTTAACAGCGATACGTTGAGAAACATTCCTGTTTTATCAGGATATTATATTGCTGAAGTTACAGACGGTTGTTCAACTCCGGATATGGACAGTTTGTATGTTACTGTGAATGTTTTACCTGTTGCAGATTTTACTGTGAATACAATATTGGCTTGCACTCCGGCTTCCATTCAGTTTACAAATAAATCGACACCAACAGGCAGCATTTATAAATGGAGATTTGGTGATGGAGATTTTTCTTCTGATACCGATCCTTTGCATGATTATCTTGACAAGGGTTTATACAAACCACGTCTGACAGTTGAAACTCCGCAAGGATGTGTTGACACTCTTGATTTTGCCACTAATATAGAAATATTACAACAGCCAGTGGCTTCATTTATTGCAGACAAGCCAACTACAGAAATTGACGACGCGCTGATTTCATTTACCAACCAGTCTCAGGATGCCGACAGGTATGAATGGACGTTTGGAGACACCAATACAATATTTACCGGTTTAAATGAAACACACCGTTATCTTGATACTGGTTATTACAATGTAATACTGAAGGTATTCAATAAAGCAAACTGTATTGATGAAGACACGATGTGGGTTAGGATTAACGATATTTTCAGGATCTTTATTCCAGATGCATTTTCTCCAAATAAAGACGGACACAACGATGCTTTTGGCAGTGTGATGTCAGCATTAACAGCCTTTAATATGGAAGTGTATGACAGGTGGGGAATGAAAGTATTTGAATCAAACGACTACAAAAAACAGTGGGATGGCACCATAAAAGACGCTGATGCACAGACAGATATTTACGTGGTAAAATACACAGTTTCTACGCTTGACGGGCACACTTATTATTTTAAGAAAGCGATTACTTTGTTACGCTAGGGTAGGAATTTCTGATTTCTGATTTTTGATTTGAGATTTTAGATTTAGTCATTTTGAGCATAATTTAGTTGAAGGTATTCCTTCATTACTAAATAGCTTGTCTCGGCTCAGCCGAGGAAGTGAAGAATCTCCTTCGCAAATAATTTGGGAGAAGAATTTCTGATTTCTGATTTTTTGATTTTTGATTTGGGATTATATTTCAGTAGACTCTAATAATAATGAGCGCAATTTTCGGATTTGTGATTTGATATTTAGGAGAGAATTTCTGATTTTTTGATTTCTGATTTAATAGAAATTTTTTGATTTGAGATTGATTATTATTTAAACCATCTGAAAAAGAAACTAAAAAATAAAACACATAAAAAAAGCGCCTTTAAAAAAGGCGCTTTTGAAATATTATTGATTTTGATTATTCCGCTGCTGGAGCGTCGTCCTCAGTTTTCTCTTTTTTGGTACGTTTTGGCTTTTCAGCTAATACCGCATCACCTTCAGTATCAGCAGTAATTTCAGGAACTTCTGCAGTTGCTACAGCACCTTCTTTCTTTTTACCTGCACGTCTTGTTTTTGATTTAGCATCAGCTTTCTTTTTACCGAAAGAAGGATTTAGTTCGTTGAAATCAACCAACTCGATCATAGCCATTTCAGCATTATCACCTGCACGCGTTCCAACTTTAAGGATACGGGTATATCCACCGGGACGGGTTGCGATTTTTTCAGCTATTACACCGAAAAGCTCTTTAAGGGCTTCTTTATCGCGAAGGTATGAGAACACAGTCCTACGAGAATGCGTTGTATCATTTTTTGATTTTGTAAGCAGGGGCTCTGCGTAAACGCGTAATGCTTTAGCTTTTGCAACTGTAGTCGTAATTCTTTTATGTAAAATTAAAGAATTGGTCATGTTGCTCAGCATCGCTTTACGGTGACTGGCGGTTCTGCCTAATTTATTTACTTTATTTCCGTGTCTCATTTCTTAAAAATAGAAATCTATTAATTATTAATCTTCGTTAAGGTGAAATTTAGAAAGATCCATTCCAAAAGTCAAGCCTTTTTCCCTTACAAATTCTTCAAGTTCAGAAAGTGATTTTTTACCAAAATTTCTGAATTTAAGAAGGTCTTCAATATCGAAGCTTACCAGTTCTCCAAGTGTACGAATTTCAGCTGCTTTAAGACAGTTGTATGCACGCACTGAAAGATCAAGATCGGCCAGATTTGTTTTAAGGATTTTACGCATGTGAAGGACGTTTTCATCAACTTCTTGTGCAGGTTTTTTAACCTGAGAATCAAGAAGCATGTTTTCGTCGCTGAACAATACGAAATGCTGAATTAGTATTTTAGCTGCTTCTTTAAGAGCTTCTTCAGGATGGATTGATCCGTCAGTCTGAATCTCGATAATAAGCTTCTCGTAATCTGTTTTTTGTTCAACCCTGTAATCTTCAACAGAGTATTTTACATTTTTGATTGGCGTATAAATAGCGTCTATAGCTACTAAACCAATTTGTGAATCTTTAGGCTTGTTTTCTTCAGCCGGAACGTATCCGCGGCCTTTATCAATTGTGATTTCAAGTTCAAGATTTACGAAAGGCTCCATGTTACAGATCACATGATCTGCATTAAGCACTTCGAAAGTATTGGTGAATCTTGAGATATCACCGGCAAGGAACTGTTCTTTACCTTTGATAGAAATGAAGATTTTTTCAGCGTCATCACTTTTAGTAAGTTTTTTAAATCTTACTTGTTTCATGTTAAGAACGATCTCAGTAACGTCTTCTACAACACCTTTGATGGTAGAAAACTCATGATCAACGCTCTGTATGCGGATAGAAGTAACGGCATAACCTTCAAGTGAAGATAGTAGGATCCTGCGCAAAGAATTACCGATAGTAATACCGTAGCCTTTTTCAAGTGGGCTGAACTCGAACAAACCGTAAAAGTTTGTATCTTTATGCATGATCACCCTGTCGGGTTTTTGAAATGCTAATATTGGCATTATTTTATATTTTAAGTTAAAACTTATTTTGAATACAGCTCGACAATAAGCTGTTCTTTAATATTTTCAGGAATTTCAGCTCTGTCAGGCATGTTAAGGAATATACCGGACATTTCTTTTTCATTAAAATCCAACCAGCTAAACTTTTTGTGAGTAGTTGAAAGTGAATTGGTAATAGCTTCAAGAGACTTTGATTTCTCTCTTACTGCAACCACATCACCTGGTCTTAAGTGGTAAGAAGCGATATTCACAACATCACTGTTTACAGTAATATGTTTGTGAAGAACCAGCTGTCTAGCACCTCTGCGTGTTGGAGAGATTCCAAGACGGTAAACGGTATTATCAAGTCTTGCTTCAAGAAACTTCAAAAGGTTTTCACCGGTGATACCTCTTTTAGCTGCTGCTTTTTTGAAGGTATTAGCGAATTGTTTTTCAAGAACGCCATAGGTGTATTTTGCCTTTTGCTTTTCCATAAGCTGGATAGCATACTCTGATTGTTTGCCACGGCGGCGTGCATTTCCATGCATACCTGGTCCGTAAGGCTTTTTGTCCAGCGCTTTGTCAGGGCCGAATATAGCTTCTTTAAACCTGCGGGCTATCTTCGATGTTGGGCCTGTATATCTTGCCATTTTCTGTTATTTCTGTATTAAAAACTCTTACTAAATTAGATTCTTCTTCTTTTAGGAGGACGGCAACCATTGTGTGGAAGCGGTGTAATGTCTCTTATAGAGGTTACTTCAAGACCTGTAGTTTGAAGATTACGGATAGCAGAATCTCTTCCTGAACCCGGTCCTTTTACAAACACGTCTACTTTGCGAAGTCCCATATCAAATGCAGCTTTACCGCAATCCTGGCTTGCAAGCTGGGCAGCATAAGGTGTATTTTTCTTAGAACCTTTGAAGCCCATTTTACCAGCGCTCGACCAAGAAATTACGTGGCCTTCGGTATTGGTAATTGAAATAATGATATTGTTAAAAGAAGCTCTGATATGAACCTGTCCGATAGGGTCAACTTTTACTTTCTTTTTAGCTGATTTTTTAGCTGTGCTCATTTTATATTTTTACTATCAGTAATTGATTATTTAGTAACCTTTTTCTTACCTGCAACAGTTTTACGTTTACCTTTACGGGTACGTGAGTTGTTTTTGGTACGCTGACCACGAAGTGGAAGGCCTTTTCTGTGTCTTAATCCACGGTAGCAACCAATGTCCATAAGACGTTTGATACTAAGTTGAACTTCAGACCTAAGTTCACCTTCGGTTTTGAATTCACCCGAAATGATATTACGTATTGAGGTAAGTTCATCGTCATTCCACTCAGAAACTTTCTTACTGTGGTCGATTTCAGCCTTATCCAGTATATATTCAGCTCTGCTCGGGCCGATGCCATACACGTAGGTTAAACCTATAACGCCTCTTTTGTTTTTTGGTAAATCTATACCTGCAATCCTTGCCATCTGTATTGTTTAATGATTAAAATTAACCTTGTCTTTGCTTAAATTTCGGGTTCTTCTTGTTGATAACGTAAATTCTACCTTTGCGTTTCACAAGCTTGCACTCAGTGCTTCTTTTCTTAACGGATGTTTTAACTTTCATCGCTTTATATTTTATTTATATCTGTATGATATTCTACCTCTTGTCAGGTCATAAGGACTCATTTCAACCACAACTTTATCTCCCGGAAGTATTCGGATGTAATTCATCCTCATTTTTCCTGATATGGTGGCTATCAGCTCATGACCGTTTTCCAGTTTTACCCTGAACATTGCATTTGACAATGCTTCCATAATCACGCCATCCTGTTTTATCGATGTTTGTTTGGCCATGTTTATTTTTTAAGGGGCTGCAAAATTACTTCTTTTTTTCTATTTTTCAAATTTATATTGAGGCTCCTACTCCTCCCGACCTACCTTTTATTCTTCCTGCCTTCATTAATCCATCATAATGTCTCATCAAAAGGTGACTTTCAATCTGCTGCAAAGTATCCAGAACCACGCCTATCATGATAAGAAGGGACGTTCCACCGAAGAACTGTGCAAAACTTGAATTGATGTTAAAAATATTTTGTGCCAGTGAAGGCAAAATCGCAATAAGTGCAAGAAACAATGCTCCAGGAAGAGTTATTCTCGATAAAATTGTGTCTATATAATTGGCTGTATCTAATCCTGGCTTAACACCCGGGATAAAACCACCATTCTTTTTCATCTCATCAGACATCTGTTTTGGATTAACCATAATAGCTGTATAGAAGTATGTGAAAAGGATAATTAACATTGCAAATGTAAAGTTATACCAGAATGAAGTATATGTACTCAAATCCGTCAGGAAGCTGTTTTGTGTCTGCATACTACTTTGAATAGTAGGAGGAATAAACATCAAAGCCTGAGCGAAAATGATTGGCATTACACCAGAAGCATTTACTTTAAGCGGAATATATTGTCTTGCGCCACCGAATTGTCTGTTACCTTCTACCCTTTTGGCATAATTTACAGTTATTTTACGAACCCCCTGTATCAGCAGGATTACAGACATTATAACTCCAACCCAGATAGCAAGTTCCACAAGCAGAAGTGGCAATTTATCACTTTTAGCTCCAAACTCATAAATAAGAGCTTCAGGAAGTCGGTCTACAATACCTACCATGATGATAAGTGAAATACCGTTTCCGAGTCCTTTATCTGTAATACGCTCACCCAGCCACATTGTAAACATGGTACCTGCTACAAGCATAAACACATTGATAATCATGAAACTAACTTCACTCATTATTTCCGGTCTAGTTACAAATAATAGAGCAGCTTGGTTATCCGCTTTACCTGTAATATTATATAAATATCCAACAGCCTGAACAGCAGTGATACCTATAGTAAGAACACGTGTATATTGGTTTAGCTTTCTTCTACCGTCTTCACCTTCTTTCTGCAAACGCTGAAAGTAAGGAACAGCAATACCAAGAAGCTGGATAACGATAGATGCCGAAATATAAGGCATGATACCAAGGGCAAAAATTGCGCCCCTTCCAAAAGCTCCCCCTGCAAAAATATTAACCAAACCTAAAATACCATCTGTCTGCTTCTGCAGTCCGGCCAATTCTGCCCCATCAATACCCGGAAGGATCACGAATGTTCCTATCCTGTAGATTAAAAGGAATAAAAGAGTATTCAGGATTTTTGTCCTAAGCTCTTCTATACTGAAAATTTCTTTTATTTTGGTTATAAATTTCTTCATCTGAAAAATTATATAGTGGTTGCAGTACCTCCTGCAGCCTCAATGGCTTTTAGAGCAGTAGCTGAAAATGCGTGTGCCTTAATATCAAGCTTAGCTTTAAGCTCACCGCGTCCAAGTATTTTGAACTTTTCGTTTTTACTTACCAGGTTGTACAATACCAGTGCATCCAGATCAATAACTGTAAGGTTTTTTGTTTCAGCAAGACCTTGAAGAACATCAAGATTAACTGATGCAAATTCTACCCTGTTGAAATTTTTGAAACCACCTTTAGGTATACGTCTCTGAAGCGGCATCTGACCACCCTCGAAACCTACTTTACGGCTATAACCGGTACGTGACTGTGCTCCTTTGTGACCTTTGGTAGATGTACCACCACGTCCTGAACCTTGTCCGCGACCTATACGTTTCCTGCTTTTTGTTGAACCTTCTGCAGGTTTTAATGAACTTAAATCCATGATCTTAATCTATGTTTTCTACTTTAATCAAATGGTTAACTTTCCTGACCATACCTAAAATTTGAGGTGTAGCCTCCAGCTCGTTGAAACTGTTTATTTTGGTAAGACCAAGAGCTTCCAGTGTTCTGCCTTGTGTGTAAGGCCTGTTAATGCTGCTTTTTACCTTGGTTACTCTTATCTTCGACATAATAATTAATTATTAACCGTTAAATACTTTCTTTAAACTAACACCTCTTTGTTGCGCAACAGTGATAGGATCACGAAGGCTTGAAAGAGCTTTGATTGTGGCTTTCACCACGTTATGAGGGTTTGATGAACCTTTTGATTTAGCAAGTACGTCGTGAACACCTGCGCTTTCAAGAACGGCACGCATTGCACCACCCGCGATTACACCTGTTCCGTGAGCTGCCGGTTTGATAAATACATATCCGCCGCCAAATTTACCATACTGCTCATGTGGCACTGTACCATGCAAAATAGGCACCTTAATCAGGTTCTTTTTTGCGTCTTCAATACCCTTGGTAATAGCATCGGTTACCTCACCTGCTTTTCCAAGACCATATCCTACAGTTCCGTTACCATCACCTACAACTACAATGGCTGTAAAGCTAAATGTACGTCCACCTTTGGTTACTTTGGCAACACGCTGAATTCCTACTACTTTTTCTTTTAGGTCGGTTTCAGTCTGTCTTACCTGTTTTCTATTATTATCTGTTGACATTGCTTCTTTTCTTAAAAATTAGAATTGTAAACCACCTTCTCTTGCTGCGTCAGCTAAGTTTTTAACACGACCGTGGTAAAGGTAGCCGTTTCTGTCGAACACTACTTTAGAGATACCTGAAGCCTGAGCTTTCTCGGCGATCTTTTTACCAACCATTGCAGCTTTAGCTACTTTAGTGTCTTTTACTTTGCTTAGCTCAGAATCTAATGTAGAGGCTGAACAAACAGTGATACCTTTAAGGTCATCTATAATCTGCGCGTATATTTCAGAATTACTTCTGAAAACAACTAAACGGGGCCTTTCTGCAGATACAGTAATTTTACCTGCTATGCTTCTTTTTAGTCTTGTACGTCTTGCTAGTTTCTTGTTGCTCATCGCTTAATTATTTCTTAGAGGCTGATTTACCTGCTTTTCTTCTCAATTGTTCACCTGCGAACCTGATTCCTTTTCCTTTATACGGCTCCGGTTTCCTGAACGATCTGATTTTTGCTGCTACCTGACCTAAAAGTTGTTTGTCAATGCTTTCTAAAAGAATAGCCGGTGGAACACCTTTTTCAGTTACAGTAACTACTTTAACTTCTACAGGTACTTCAAGCATGATACGGTGAGAGTAGCCCAGCGTCAGATCAAGGATCTGTCCATTGTTTGTAGCTTTATAACCCACACCTACAAGCTCTTGTTTTGTTTTGTGACCTTCGCTCACTCCAACAACATTGTTGTTGATAAGAGAACGGTACAAACCATGAAGCGATCTGTGTTCTTTAGTTTCTGAAGGGCGGATAACCGTAAGGATACCGTCTTCAATATTTATTTTAAACTCCGGGTGAAGGGGCTGTGTAATTTCGCCTTTAGGGCCTTTCACAGTTACCACGTTCTCAGCAGAGATTTTTACTTCAACACCTGCAGGTAGTTTAATGATTGCTTTTCCTATTCTTGACATGATATTCTATATTAAGATACGTAACAAAGAACCTCTCCGCCAACATTCATAGCTCGTGCTTCCTTATCGGTAATCACACCATGTGAAGTTGAAATGATTGCAATACCAAGTCCGTTGATCACCTTTGGAAGCGTGTCAGCCGGAGAATATTTTCTCAGTCCTGGTTTGCTTATGCGGGTAAGATCACGAATAGCAGATATTTTAGTTTGCGCATTGTATTTCAATGCGATCTTGATAACGCCCTGGTGATTTTCGGTTTCCTCGAACTTATAGTTCAGGATATAACCTTTCTCATGCAACACTTTAGTGATTGCCTTTTTGATATTAGATGCAGGAATTTCCACGATTCTGTGCTTTGCAGCTACCGCGTTCCTTACTCTTGTCAAATAATCTGAAATTGGATCAGTCATTGTCTTGTTTTACTTATTTATTAATTTAATTACCAACTTGCTTTTGTTACACCCGGTATTTTTCCGTTTGAAGCCAGTTCACGGAACTGGTTTCTGCACAGACCGAACTGTCTGATGTAACCTCTTGGTTTACCGGTTAGTTTACATCTGTTTCTTTGTCTTACAGGAGATGAGTTACGTGGAAGTTTTTGAAGTTCTTCCCAGTTACCAGCTTCTTTAAGTGCTTTTCTTCTATCAGCGAAAAGTTCAACTAATCTTGAACGTTTGCGTTCTCTTGCTTTTATGGATTCTTTTGCCATGTTCTGTTAGTTCTTTTTAAATGGGAAACCAAATGCTCTCAAAAGCTCAAGACACTCTTCATCAGTTTTCGCATTAGTTACGAAAGTGATGTCCATACCTGTGATTCTGTTAATCTTATCGATATCGATTTCCGGGAAAATGATTTGCTCAGTAATACCCATTGTAAAGTTTCCTCTTCCGTCGAAACCTTTAACTTCAAGGCCTTGAAAATCCCTTACCCTTGGCATTGCAACAGCGATTAACCTTTCAAGAAAATCGTACATTTTCTCATTACGAAGGGTTACTCTTGCGCCGATAGGCATTTTTTCTCTCAGTTTGAAATTACTGATCGCCTTTTTAGAGAAGGTAGCCTGCGCTCTCTGTCCTGAGATTTTAGTCATCTCTTCAACAGCTGCATCTACTAATTTCTTATCAGACACCGCCACTCCTACGCCCTGATTTAGGCATATTTTCTGAATCTTAGGAATTTCCATCACATTTTTATAAGCAAACTTTTGCTTCATGTGAGGAATTACCTCGTCAGTATATTTTGTTTTTAAACTTGGGATATAAGCCATTTCTCAATTATTATTTAATGAACTCACCTGATTTTTTTGAAAATCTCTGGAGCTTTCCGTTTTCGTTTGCTTTACGTCCTATCCTTGATGCTGTGCCATTTACAACAAGCATCAGGTTAGAAATATGCATCGGAGCCTCTGTTTTAACAATACCACCGTTTGGACTACCCGCGCTTGGTTTTGTATGCTTGGTTACGATGTTAAAACCTTCCACTATAGCGCGGTAAGTTTTAGGCAACACTCTCAAAACCTTTCCGGTTTTGTTCTTGCTGTTTCCAGCCAGAATCTTAACGGTGTCACCCTTTTTTATGTGAATTTTTACTTGTTCCAATTTATTAATGCTCATAATATTCAGCTATTATAATACTTCTGGTGCCAGAGACACAATTTTCATGAATGATTTATCACGTAGCTCTCTAGCCACTGGGCCGAAAATACGTGTTCCGCGAGGCTCGTCGTTGTTGTTAAGCAACACACATGAGTTCTCATCGAAGCGGATGTAAGATCCATCAGGTCTTCTGATTTCTTTTTTCACCCTTACAATTACGGCTTTAGACACAGAACCTGCTTTTACTCCACCTGAGGGGATTGCAGATTTTATGGCCACAACTATTTTGTCACCTATAGAAGCATATCTTCTTTTGGTGCCTCCCAACACACGTATGCAAAGAACTTCTTTGGCTCCGCTGTTGTCTGCTACTTTTAATCTTGATTCCTGTTGTATCATCTTACTTAGCCTTTTCTACTATTTCGACTAACCTCCACCTTTTAAGCTTGCTCAAAGGTTTGGTTTCCATAATTTTAACTATATCGCTCGCATTACACTCATTCTTTTCATCATGTGCGTAGAACTTTTTCGTTTTCTTAAAGTACTTGCCGTATTTAGGGTGTTTAACCTTTCTTTCTACGGAAACAACTACCGATTTGTTCATAGAGTTGCTTACAACCTTACCGATAATCTCTTTTCTTGAATTCCTGCTTTCCATTATAAATTATTAGCTTTCTCTGCCGCTTTAATTTCGTTGTTAATCCTTCTATCATTAATCTCAGTAAGCATACGAGCTACCTGTTTTCTTGATACACCTATCTGATGTGGATCTTCAATACGAGCCACAGAATCATTAAACTTCAACTTTTGAAGTCTTATTTTTTCCTCCTTATACCTTGCGATAAGTTCGCCGGTTGTAAGTTCTTTTATTTCCTTATACTTCATAATTATACAGCTTCTGAATAATCCGGTTTAACAATAAATTTACTGGATACAGGCAGCTTCTGAGCAGCCAGGGCCATACCCTGTTTAGCTACTTCTAAAGGTACACCTGCAACTTCAAACATGATAGTACCCGGTTTGATAACAGCAACCCAATACTCTGGAGCACCTTTACCTTTACC